>JAURLM010000270.1 GCA_030831265.1 Chloroflexota bacterium | reverse complement strand
CTGATAGTTCTGCGGAGAGCGTAAGTTCTGGCGTGCCGTTTGACAGGTCGAGATCAGGAAAACGCAGGCGTTCCGGAATGTCGTGTACTAGTTCGGCGAAGGATTTAACCCCAATCGCCTCAAGCATCGCGGCGCGGTCAGCGTCGGTTGCAGGGACATAAGGGTGCGGACTGCCGCCGTTTTCTCCCGGATTTCGGGGCGCGGCAGTTCGATCAACGGTGTGAACCATCGGGACCTCCGTTAGTTGGAGATGTGGGATTCGTAAGCGTTGGCGTCCATCAGGCTATCAAGCTGTGACGCATCAGAAAGTTCGATCTTCAGCAACCAGCCTTCACCGTAGGTGTCTTCATTCACCTTTTCGGGGTTGTCCTTAACGTCGTCGTTGACCTCGATGATCTGGCCGCCGACAGGTGAGAAGAGATCACTGACCGTCTTCACCGATTCGATCTCGCCGAACCGGGCAAACTGCTTGACCTCGGTTCCAGCCGCGGGGAGGTCAACGTAGACAACATCTCCAAGTTGTTCCGCAGCAAATTGCGTAATGCCCACGGTTACCGTGTTGCCGTCAACGCGCGCCCACTCGTGTTCTTTTGAATACTTGAGGTCTGGAGGATTCATCGATCAGTTCCGGTGCCGGTTACGCCGGCTCGACTCGCGTGGTCAGTTGGTTCGTTTGTAGAAGGGCAGTTCGACCACCTGTGCGCCGACTCTTCTGCCCCTCACGTCAATCTCAAGTTCAGTTCCCGGCACCGCCAGTTGCCGCGCAACGTAGCCCATGCCTATGTCAGCGTCAAGCGTGGGGGAGTGCGTGCCGGAGGTAATGATGCCAACGTTCTTCTCGTCTTTGAAAATCGCCATGCCGTGCCTGGGTATGGCTCGTCCAGTCATTCTTATACCCGTAATCACCCGTTCGGTGTCGCTTTCTGCAATTTTGCGCAGGGCTGTACCGGGGATGTAACCGGGTTTGTCATTGTTCAACGTCCAGCTTAGTCCGGCCTCGTACGGGTTGTTCTCGACGGTCATGTCATTTCCGTGGAGCATCAGTCCCGCTTCCAGCCTGAGAACGTCACGCGAGCCGAGGCCGCATTCAGCCGCACCTGCGCCTTTAAGAGCAATCCAGAGTTCCTCTGCACGGTCGGCGGTTGGCATAAGCTCAAAACCGTCTTCCCCGGTGTAACCAGTGCGGGCAGCCATGCACGGAATCCCGGAGACTTCCAGTTCGGCGATACGAACGCGTCTGATACCGGATGACGCACCGCCAGATAAACCATCAACCAGCGCCATGGCGTTCGGTCCCTGTATCGCGATCATCCCGGTCCTGCCGGTGATGTCAGTGACCGTGACACCGTTATGAGCCTTAGACTTCGGCAGGAGCCAGTCCATGTCAGCGTTGAAATTACCGGCATTGACAACTAGCAGGCAGCGTTCCTCGTCCAGCCTGTAGACGATAGCGTCGTCTATGATTCCACCCTGTTCGTTGCAGATGACGTGGTACTTGGAACGCCCCGATTTCAACGCTGCAACGTCCGCACTGAGCACGGTGTCTAGAAACGAAATTGCGCCGGGGCCGGTAAACTCGACCCTGCCCATGTGAGAGACATCGAAGATGCCGCAGTTTTGTCGTACAGAGCTGGTTTCTGCGATGATTCCCGCTGGATACTGAACTGGCATGTCCCAGCCGCCAAATGGCACCATGCGGCCACCTGATGCAACGTGGATGTCGTACAGCGGAGTTTTTTTCAGGGCGGACTCTGGCAAGTGATTCAGTCCGGGTAGCTCAGGATCTGGAACCGGGACGTTCCCGGGACTTTCATCGTAGCAGTTGACCGGGCTGTTTTGGATGGTCAGGGCAGATGTTGAACGGCCTCCTGAACCGGCCATGTATGAAGAGTTGACGAAGAGGGCAGAGGGATATTGATACAGAGAACGGTGGTGCAGGGTAACGGCAAACCGGGATCAGCTCCAGCCCTTGTGATAGTGGGTGATCGCGTGTTCAGTTCCGGGCTTGTTTCAGACCGGCCCGGAGGACTTGAGTCCGAAACCCACCGCATCTTCCAGTTAACACTGTCCACGTTGCGTGACGCTGGGATTGCTCCGGGCGACGTGGTGCGAACGCGTGCGTGGTACGTGGATGATGCAACGCTCAACGCTGAGGAGATCATCAAGGACACCCATGGCGTCGTGTTTGATCACCCCGGTCCTGCATTCAGCGCAATCAGGGCGACGTGTTTGCCGGACGGAGCGCCGGTTGTCATTGAACTCGAAGCTGTCAGGGGTGCTGCTGGCCGTATTAAGCACTTCCGGCCAGACGAAATGAGCGCAACATCTGAGGCCACGTTCTGCGACGGTGAGTTGTGGGTGAGCGGCACAACGTCTGCTGCCGGTGATGTTTCAGCACAAATATCCGAAATCACAGCCTGTGTCCGCGAGGCATTGACCGAGTTCGGCATGACGCCTGCGGACGTGGTTTGTACCCGCCATTTCATGCTGCCAGCGGCACAGTTCAAGAATCAGCCGGAGCCGTGGTCTAGTTTCATGGCCCAGGCGATACCGACTTCCGCCGGGATCGCTGTCGAAGGTGTCGGAGAAGGTAGCCTGTTCATGCTTGAGTGCGAAGCGGTGCAGGATGCTTCCAGCGGCCGCAAGAACCTGCATTCAGGACGCACCTACGAAGTTGAGCACAACTATTGCCGCTCTGTACGTGTTTCTGGTCGGGATGTGACCTACGTTGCCGGTTCAACTTCACTGGCGGTAGGTGAGATCGTACGCCATGAGTTCGACGTCGCCGGGCAGGTACGCGACACGCTGGAAACGATTCGCTGGGCCATTGAAGGGCAGGGCATGGCGTGGAATGACCTCGTCAAGACGAGGATGTACGTGGTTGGCGGATTGGAAAAGCTGCCTGTTGCGATAGCCGCACTCAATGATGAACTTGGCGAGATGAAAGTCGCTTCGACCGTTATAGGCGTGCCGACACTGTCCGGGCCTGAAGTCGTGGTGGAGATCGAGGCTACAGCCGTTTCCTCAGAATGACCCTTACGGTTCGTTTCCGAACAGGTCATCGAACGACGCTACCTCGAAGTAGCTTCCCGATGTTTGCGCACCGGAGAGATCAATGTGACGGCCGTTCACAGGTGTCGGTGCCAGTGGAAGGCCCCGTGATTGGCTCTGTGTGCCTGCGATGCCTCTCAGCGGCTCCTGTGGGGCGTTACGGCCGTACGCGGCCACGACGAAAGCTCCCATTCCGCCGGGGTCGACCAGTGATTGCATCCCCAGTTCCTGTTTTCGCTTCAGTGTCCGCGGCATCTCTGATTCTTGAAGAGCCTTCATGAAGCCGGTTATTCCAAGATTCGAGAGGAACTCAGCCTGTGTGACCGTGCCTGCATGTCGGAACCCGTTCGCTGATAGCGATTGATCTACTGCGGTGAAATCCACGTGTGAAGTGATGTCTTGCCTGCCGACGCTTTTCAGTGGGTCTTGTCCCAGCGTGTGCTGGTTGTAGCAACGGAGCGACCCGGACATTCGCTGCGGTTTGTAGAGCGTCTCCCGGTTGAAACCGTAGTCGATTGCCAGTAGCCAACCGGTGTGAAGCGTACTTGCCTGTGTTGCAGCCCATTGCGCAAAATCGGTGTTCACCTCACCACGGTAGCCCTCCGGTAGGGCTCTGAGGAATGGTTGAACTCGTTCAGTGATAACGGGTGAAGAAGGCTCGTCCAGGATTTCAACGAACTGGCCGGCTGCCAGCCCGATGAAAAGTTCCTGGACGGAACCGTTGCGTACCTCGAATCGATGCACTGGCATGGCGTCGAGGAGCTCGTTTGACAGCAGGCATCCTGTGATGCCGATAGGTCTTTCATCAAGCGACGTTACCGGAAAGTGCTGTCGCTCTGGCGGCGCTATGTCCAATGCCCGGTAGTCGAGTGCATCTGCAAATTTACGGTCAAGTCGCCCGGCATATTCTGTGATGTCAGCTGCAAGGCCACCATTACCCGCCGCTTCTTCCGCCACCGTGAACACGTCCGGGGAATCCAGTAGCTGCCACATCTGGTGCAGCTGTGCCGCTATTAGTGCTCCGAAAGCAGGATGTGCAGATGGGGAGGTGAAGTAGTCACCGGATGCAGATATTGGCGAACCGGAGGTGTAGTAACCGTCGGGGCCGTACAGGGCGAGTCGCATGAACTCGGCAAAAGTTACACGCCCGTGTTCAGATATGGCATCCCGTATGGCGTGTTCAGCTTGCTCTGGCATCTTCCAGCGATCCCGGGTCCCGGTGAGGCGTTGCGACGTATTGCCGATAATGTTCGCGAAAAGGCTCCTCGACGTTGCGAAACATTGAGGAACCTTAGTTTAACTACGTTGCTAGCCCCGGCTGTTTAGCCGCGGTCAGCAATCGGTATGTATTCGCGGTTGTGCTCACCGGTGTAAACCAGCAGCGGGCGGATCAGGATGTTGTGTTCGTATTGCTCAACGACCTGTACTGTCCAGCCCGGAACGCGTCCAACTGCGAAGATGGGCACGAACAGGTCCTGCGGGATACCGTTCAGGTAGTAGATCACCCCGGCGAAGAAGTCCACGTTGACGTGGATTCCGCGGCGTGCGTATGGCTTCATGGCCTCTACGACTGCTTCGAGGATTGCGTACCACTTTGGTTCGCCCTTCTCCTCTGACAGTTTCAGTACACCTTCCCGAAGGTGGCGTGCCCGTGGGTCTTCAGCCTTGTATACGCGATGTCCAAAGCCCATAACGCGCTTTCGGGCACCGAGCAGGTCTTTTACGTACTGTGCTGCGTTTGCAGGGTCACCAATCTCCTGCGCCATCTGCATCACGTTCTCCGCTGCACCGCCGTGAGATGGGCCAGAGAGTGCTGCGATACCTGCGGTAACCGCTCCGTGCAGGTCAGCGCTGGTTCCAGCGACAACACGAGCGGTGAACGCCGACGCATTTGAGCCGTGGTCTGCGTGCAGAACGAAGTCTTTGTCCATCAGATCCGCTGTCGCGGCAGTCGGCTCTTTGCCGTCGAGCATGTACAGGAAGTTGGCTGCGTGACTCAGCGTCTTGCTTGGCTTGATTGGATCCTTGCCAGCCCGGATGCGGTGGTGAGCCATGACGATAGTAGCGAACTGGGAGGTGAGCCTGATTCCCTTGCGGTACGTCGCCTCGACCGAGTTGTCTGCACGATCTTTGTCGAAAGATGCCAGCGCTGATACCGCTGTACGAAGGACATCCATCGGGTGAGAATCCTTGACGATATGAATCACGTCCAAGACCTGGTCAGGAAGTTCTCGGGCATCCTTCAACCGGGCGTCAAAATCTTCCAGTTGCGCTTTTGTTGGCAGGTTTCCGTAGAGCAGCAGATAGGCTGTTTCTTCGAACGTTGACCTTGTTGCAAGATCATGGATGCTGTATCCGCGGTATTCGAGCACACCTTCCTTGCCGTCGATGAACGTGGTTGCCGTTCTGTCGAAGTAAACGCCCTGCAGGCCGCGGTGTAGCTGGATATCGTCTGATGTGGTCATGGATCCCCTGTTACTGCTTTGGTGGCGGGAGTTTCAGCCCGCTTTGCCGAAGAATTACGCACCGCTGACGGTTGCTGAGGCTAGTCTACTGGTAAATCTGTTCCGCACATTGTGGTCATGATGGAATTTCAGAGTGTGGTGAGGCTAGCATCGCGCATATCCAGCGTCAACTTGCCGCGCAGTTTGACGCTTTGGTATCAACGTGAGGCATTTGTGAAGTTCAGACGGTTCCCAGCAAAGGTTCAGCCGAAAGTTCCGTGACTTCTCGTGCCATGGTTTCAGCAACCACGTCGAGCGCAACCGTGCCGAGATTACCGCCGGTGCGAGTCCGAACCGCAACAGCGCTGTCTTCAGCTTCACGGTCGCCGACGACGAGCATGTACGGCACTTTTTGCACCTGGGCTGTACGTATCTTGGCGTTCATGCGGTCGCCAGAATCATCTACTTCCACTCGCAAGCCGCGGCTCGCAAGGGTTTCTCGCACCTTGTTGGCGTATTCGACGTGCCTGTCTGCAATGGGCACGATGACCGCCTGTCGCGGTGCCAGCCACAGCGGGAATGCTCCACCGAGATGCTCAATGAGCACGCCGAGGAAGCGCTCAAGCGAGCCAAGCATGGCGCGGTGTATGACAACCACTTTTGGCCGACTGCCGTCTTCAGCTGCGTATTCCAGTCCGAACCTTTCAGGAAGTGAGAAGTCCAGCTGGACAGTGCCCAACTGCCATTCGCGGCCAAGAGCGTCTGGGACGAATACGTCGATCTTGGGGCCGTAGAATGCACCTTCACCGGGCATTGATTCGTAGTTAAACTCGCTCGCAGAGAGGATCTCTTCCAGCGCCGCCTCCGCCCGATCCCACATTTCGTCTGTACCAACACGCTTTTCCGGTCGGAGTGACAGCGTGAAACGAGGGTTGTTGAGTCCAAAGACTTTGTATGACTCCTGCAACATGGCCAGGAATCCGCGGATTTCAGAGCCGATCTGGTCGAGCGAGCAGAAGATATGAGCGTCGTCCTGCGTTAGTGACCGCACTCTCG
>JAURLM010000269.1 GCA_030831265.1 Chloroflexota bacterium | reverse complement strand
CAGCAGACCTCGACCTGATTGCGGCAAGGGCGCGCCTCAGCATTTCAATGCGCGCAAAACGACCGGAAACCCTGGAATACGGCTCAGGAACCGCGGTCCGCCTGCTGCAAGCCCGTCATCCCCTGCTCGGTGACCACGTCGTGCCGACATCCTTGAACATCGGACCGGGATTCCGCGGTCTTGTTGTGACCGGCCCAAACACCGGTGGCAAGACCGTCGCGCTCAAGACCATCGGGCTTTTCGCGCTTATGCACCAGTGCGGGATGCAGTTGCCAACTGCTGACGGGACCGCGCTTTCGGTCTTTTCAGCCGTGTTCGCCGACATCGGTGATGCGCAGAGCATTGACCGGTCCGTTTCCACGTTCTCGTCCCACATGGGCCGCGTCATAGACATCCTGAAAAAAGCAGACGAAAACTCGATAGTGCTACTGGATGAACTTGGAACGGGCACAGACCCGGAAGAAGGTTCTGCCCTTGCACGCGCCGTTCTCGCCAATCTCGTAGACCGGAACATCCCCGTTGCCGTTACCACGCACCACCGCGCCGTAGCAGAGTTTGCAGGTGAGCACGACCGCATCGAAAACGCGTCCGTAGAGCTTGACTCGAACACGTTGCGGCCAACCTATCGATTCATCATGGGGGTTCCCGGTCGAAGCTACGCCATCCACGTCGCACGCAATCTTGGCCTGCCGGAACTGGTGCTGGAACATGCAACTTCGCTGCTTGATCCCAGCCGCGCAGTCGCCGAATCGCTCTTGAACCAGATACAGCGAGAACGTGATGCTGTTAGTGAGGCGTTGGAAAAGGCACAGAACGATTCGATAGCTGCCGAAGCCGCGCGCAAGGAGCTTGAGACACGGCTGCAGCAGGTGACAAAACAGCAGGAAGACATGGTCTACAGAACCCGCAATGACTTGCGACGAGAAGCAGACGATGTACGCAGGCAACTTAAACGCATCGTCGCGCAGGCCGAATCCGGCAAAAGCCTCGCAGCGGCTCAACGCGCTGTTAACCGTCTGAGCAGCAACCTGACGGACCGCACATGGATGCCACTTTCGGGTCCTGAAACATCAGATCAACCCGGAAAATCTGGGACCGTCGAAGAAAAGCCGATCAGCGCGGGTGATGATGTAGAGATTAAGGGGCTGAACGTCCGGGCAAAGGTGATTTCGGTCAAAAAGGACGGCACCACTGACCTGCAGATGGGCAATGCCCGTATCCAGTTGAACGCAAGACAACTGCGTAGAGTCCAGCCGGAAAAACCAGCAAGGCCTGAACCTCGCGGCGCAAACGTGAAAGTTACGCGAACCAGACCGGCACCGACAACCAGTGAACTGGACGTACGCGGCAAGCGTGTCGCAAACATTGAAGAGTTGGTGACGGCGTTTGTGGATGACTGTGCCGCTGACAACCGGGTTTCTTGCCGGTTCATTCATGGCTCTGGAACCGGTGCGCTACGCGAAGCTGTGCGTGAAGTGCTTTCTCGTATGCCACAAGTCACCTCTTTTGAACCTGCAGAGCGTGCTGATGGTGGCAACGGCGTGACGATAGTGAAGTTCAGCTAGCAACACCCGGGAGCAAATCTAAAACAAAGACCCGCCCTCCCCGGATTACTCCAGGAAGGGCGGGTCTTTGTTTGCAGCGGGACCGGACCGCCAGACGCCTTTGCCGAGGGGGATGCCTTACACGGCGTCCCTTGCGGCCGGCCCGTTGGCGCCCCTATATCAGGGCGCTGTACATCTGCTCGATGCTACGGGCTAGTTGCCAGCCGCAGACCTTAGTTAAGGTTCATCACTGGGCGAAGGCCCGGCGGTATGTTCCTCTGGATTGTCAGCGCAGCACCGATCTGAGGCGTCAGCTCAATCACGAACTTCGTGCTCTTGCCGACCAGCGGGTCACCTGAAACCAGGGCGCCGATACCACCACCGTTAGCCGTTGACGTGTCCATGTACTGGACGGCGTTTGCTGCACTTTCATCAATGGCGTTGTTACGGTCGAGCAGCCAGACGGTGACCTCAGCCTTTTCGCCGTCTTCCATCAGGTTGTCACCATTGTTGTTACCGATGAAACGTACGGACCACGGCATGTCACCCTTGCGCTGGTTGTCATCTGCGTAGGAGATGATCGTCGCAGGTACTGCAGCGGCATCAAAGTCCGGGTCAAGACCTGATTCATCCGTCGTGTAAGGCGGTGTCAGGTCAAGCGGCTCACCAGCAAGTGAGTTCGAGACGATGAAGACGATCTTGTAGACGGTCTGTGTTGTGCCGGCCTGGGCACTGAAAGCGAATACGCCTCCGTTCTGGCGAAGACGAGATCGAGTCTCTTTCAAGCCAGCAAAGATCGTCTGCTTAAGTGCTTCCGATGAGAACACACCGGCTGACAGCACTGTAAATGCGAACACGCTCGCCACGACCACGAATGCGATCAGGACGATTGATGTTTCCAGTCCCGTGATACCTCGCTCACGCAGACCAGTTCCCCTCTGGTTCATAACAATAACCCCTCTATTTGAGCCGAAAAGTGCTGCACACAAGGCACCCGGGCTCCCGGGCACCCCCCTTTGCGTGCTATCGCACCCATTGCTCTATGCAGTCCCTCGTCACCGGCACACACACACTGGGTGTGGAGGCCAGCAACACCAGGCAGGGGTGGGCTCACTCACATAACTCTGTCGCTGCACATGCACAGCCGAATCGGTGAGTTGACGGAGTCGTATCGTGAATCTGTGTAATTCTTACCTCCGAGTTTTTCGCAGGTACCAAACCCGGTACTATCGGGCATATCCGCAATGGGCCATATGTCCTATCCCAGGACAACGCCAACACTAGGAAAACCGCTGGCAATAGCAAATATTTGCTATCCGTGGATAGATTTTTGACTTCGGGTACACGGTCAAAACAGCGTCATTTCATGAACTCGCTTGAAACCCGTGATAGGGTTAAATCGCACGCGCTGCATGTGCTCCGGAGCAGTGCGTAATCATCAACAACCCGGAGCGAGCTCAGCATGAGGTTTCAAATGCGAAACATGCCGGTACGACTTATTACCGGCCGAGCCTGCTGACGCTGATCTCTGTTCGCCCACCCCTGTCCAGGGCGTGATGGCGATATTGGGCACAGCGCAACCAGGCCGGTCACTCCAGTCAGTTCACCTGGCTGGTCGCGCGTAGAGCCCAAGTACTCTCTCGTAAGTTCTCCCTCTGCCCGCTGCCAGCCTTTGCAATCAGCAACCAGGGAGTTCAACATGCCCACCAGCTACCAGCAACGGGCCGCCAATCGGTTTCCATTCGCAGCGCAGACATCTTCTACGGTCTACTACATGACCGCCACTCGAGAATCCGAAGCACTCAGTGACCGTGAAATCGAAGTGTTGAAGCATGTAGCAGAAGGTCTCAGCAACAAAGAGATCGCCTGGACGCTCGACATCAGCGCACACACGGTTGCCCGTCATGTGACGAACATCATGCGGAAGCTTGATGCGGCAAACCGCGCGCAAGCTGCAACAATGGCGCTTCGTTCAGGTCTGCTGGCGTATGAGTAAGTCTTTTTACAAACACCCCGCCTGAAATAGGACAGGGCGGTTCCCTTGCCGGCAAGGGAACCGCCCATGTCTAGCCGGGCCGCAACTGGGATCAAGTTGAGGGGTAACAGATCCCTGCGAACCCATTTGGCCATGCGCCAACTGCTGCCCGGCCGGGACAACAGGGACGCTATATAAGTTGTTCAGTTCAGGTTCATAACCTGCCTGAGACCGGGTGGTATTGAACGTTGTACCGTGAGTGCCGCACCTATCTGGGGAGCCACTTCAACGACGAACCGGGTTGACTTGCCAACAAGGACTCCACTGACGTCGATACCACCGACACCACCACCATTCGCTGTGGAGTTATCCATGAGAATGGCCGAGTTGTCCTGGTCTTCAGCTATCGCAGTATCACGATCAAGTAGCCAGATGGAGATTTCGGCCTTTTCACCGTCCTCAAGCAGGTTGTCACCGTTGTGATTTCCGATGAATACGATCGACCATGGAACGTCAGCAAGCCGTTGATTCTCATCAGCGTAAGAGATGACTGTCGCAGACGTGTTCGAAGCCACGAAATCCGGGTCGATACCAGACGCGTCTTCAGCGTAAGGTGGTGTCAGATCAACAGGCTCACCCGCAAGTGAGTTTGAAACGACAAACACCAGTTTGTAGACGGTTTCGGTCGATCCGGCTTTCGCTGAAAAAGCGAAAGTCGCACCGTTTTGCCGCAGCCTCGTCCGGGTTTCTCTCAACCCGGCAAAAATCGTCTGTTTGTTCGCCTCCGACGAGTAAATACCGGCGGACAACACTGTGAACGAAAACACAGACGCAACAACGACGAATGCGATTAACACAATCGACGTTTCGAGGCCCGTGATACCCCTCTGGCCACGGAAACCCCTCATGAACATCGGTCACCCCCAGTTGCTGTCAAACAGCTAATGCAACCGGGTGTCCGTCCAAAGCCCCCTCTGGACACCCATACACAGCGTGTTGCTGTGCAGGTCTCAATAACCATGGCCGGTTAACAACCACAGGGAATCGGGGAATGTACACCGCACGGTAGCGGTTTTTGCCTACTCGAATGAATAGATTCGACGTCGCCAGGCCGACGCGACACAGGCCGGTACGCGCCGTACCGGCCTGTGTGTGTTTGAACTGTGAGCGAAAACGAGTGACAGCTAATTCAGCGCTTCGACGAGACGATCTGCAATGATCTTTTCTTCGCCATCCTGGACGTTGACCATGACCAGGTTAATTGGGCCATCACCGCCGCCGCCGACCCGTATCGATGGGTCTCCATCAGCAAGGCGTCGCCGAATTTCAGATGGTGAAGGGCCTTGCCAGCTACGCTCAAAATAGATCACCGGCTGCGGTCCTTGCCGGTCAACCGGAGTGTCCTCTATGACAACACGCAGACCCTTGATACCCGCAAGTTTCCGGGCGATGTAGTTCGCCTTACTCATCCACCCTTCGATGATCACCGTTTCATCTGAGTCCATGTAAAGCTCAAGAGCAGCGACCATCCCTACGAGGTTCTCCTTGGACACCTTCATCGGGCGTCCGATACCGGCTTTGGGACTATCGAGGTTCAGTGAGTTCAGGTACGCCGCTTCCATGAGATCACGCCGCCCTGCCAGCAATCCCGCGGACTGTGGCCCGCCAAGTCCCTTGCCACCACTGAATGCGACCATGTCAACGCCCATGCTGATGAACTTGGACAGGTTCGACCTTGGTGGGATCTCCGCAGCGGCATCTACGATCACAGGAAGGCCGTGAGCATGGGCAATTTCGATCGTCTTTTCAAGGCCGAGGCCCGGTTTGATAAACGGTCCAATCACATATGCGACAGCACATGTCTTGTCCGTGATCGCACCTTCGAGGTGATAGGGACGGGCTGAATCCACTGCCCCGTACTCCACAATCTGGGCACCTGACACCTCAAACGCTCCGTCGTACCGGTTCCGCTGACCCTTGAACAACAGAATTTCATTCTTGAGTCCTGCTGTGTTTGGCAGTCTCTCCACCTTCATCTCATCAACGCCGGTCATGCAAGCTGCGGCCATCAAAACCTCTGCTGCGGCACAGCCAGCGGTGACCAATCCCATATCAGCCCCGCACGCCCTCGCCACCACCTCACCAGCGGCTCGGTTCAGTTCCTTCATGTCCACAAACACAGTTGCGGCCTCGTCCATCGCCCGCAACACTTCGGGCCGCATCAGGCTGCCACCAAGCGCAGTCACCCAACTCTGTGCATTGATAACCGGCTTAACACCAAGTTTGCGATAAACCTCAGGCCAGTTCTGTTGTGTCATCTTCTTAATCCGGGTTCGATTGTGGTTGCAGGTTGACGGGCAAAGAGCCAGAGCCCTTACATGATGCTAATAACATCAAGAGCCGTGCAGGCGAGTACGCAGCGACGGTAGTTTAGCGCTGACCTGAGTACTGTGCTTGGGATTACCGCCCACGCTACGGTAAACACGTTCGGCTATTCGGCAGAGATAGCGTCATCCACGATTCGCGCTCGCAACTGGCCGCAACCGGCATTGATGTCGATGCCCTTCTCCATGCGAATCGTAGAAGGTATGCCGTATTCCTTCAGCTTCTGCTGAAAGGCCGCCCGATGCTCCCGTGTAGGCCGGGAGTAAGGGCCATCGGTGGTCGGATTCACCGGGATCAGGTTGACGTGACAGAGCATGCCTTTCAGCAGTCTGCCAAGCGCATCGGCATGCGATGTCAGGTCATTCTGACCGTGAAGCAGAACATACTCGAAGAAAATCCGCCGGTTCGTCTTCTCGACATACTTCTTACATGCGTCGATCAACTGCTCAATCGGATATCGGCGGTTGACCGGCATCGTCTCTGACCGAGTCTCATTGTCTGGCGCATGCAAAGACACGGCAAGGTTCAGTTGCAGGTCTTCGTCTGCCAGCCGAAGAATTTGGGGCACGAGTCCAACTGTGGAGACTGTGATGTGCCGCACGCCTATGTGCAGTCCCTGCTCATCATTCAGGGTACGGATGGCAGCAACAGTGTTCTCGTAGTTCGCAAGTGGTTCGCCCATACCCATGAAAACCACATTGGTAACGCCCTGCCGCTCACCCTTTCCACGGATACCTGCAGCAATCTCGCGGTCATCTTCCGCTCTGGCGATTCTTTCCATGTAGACAACCTGCGCCACGATTTCACCGCCAGTGAGCTGCCTGCGAAAGCCCTGTTGGCCAGTCGCACAGAATGTACAGCCAAGCGCGCAGCCGGCCTGAGTGGAAACGCAAACAGTTCTCCTGTTCTTGCGGTGGTCGTCCGGCTCGTACCGCATCAAAACGGTCTCAATCAGTTCACCGTCACCCAGTTTGAACAGAACCTTGTCGGTTGATCCGTCCTTTGACTCCAGGTGAATGATCTTTTCAAGCGGACTGACCAGGAAGCGCTCTTTGAGTCGTTCACGAAGAGATTTCGACAGCGACGTAATGTCGTCGAACGACTCACGTACTTCGAAGTAGAGCGCTCTCCATAGCTGGCGAGCGCGGTATGGTGCTTCGCCAAGTTCGACAATCAGTTCCTCGAACTCGTCCCGGGAGAAGTCCAATATGGATGGCTTGCCGTTCGTAGCGGCAGGCACTGCAGCAGGAGTTTCAGCCGAAGCAAACTCATTGGAAGAGCCGAGAACAGGCTGTTGGTCATCACGAGTAGTGGTCATAGTGTCGTTTGGCAGCAGATGGCATCGAGCCGAAAAGGATGAATGAACTTTAAGTTTACCGCTCTTGCACCCCGTTCACCTGCCATGGCAGACACCGAAGGCTTAGACTCACGTTCTTATGACTCAAATTTCATCATCTGCTGAACAATCTCATCAAACTTTGGAGCAGCTTGCCCTCAAGCGACTGAAGGGCAATCGGCGTTCCGGTTTTGACCCCTACTACCGGATCAACTATGAATACTCGATTCCGTCGCCCGGCCGATATGTGTGGCAATGGTTCTGGGATTCCTGCTTCCATGTGATTGCACTCGCCAAACTGGATGCAGGCATGGCGGTCCGAGAACTAGAGACGCTTCTTGCGACCCAAAAAGATGACGGATTCATAGGTCACATCGTCTATTGGGGTAGAACTGGCAGCCTCATGAGTGCCATTTTCATGCAGGGCAGATTCGGAGAGTGGAGGCGTCGACATTCCGCAATGATCCAGCCCCCTCTACTCGGACAGGCACTGGAGGCAGTGTGGAACGCCACCGGGGACCGCGAACTGCTGAACCGCAACCTGCCGAAGGTGATTGCCTACTACAACTGGATTGCCCGCGAACGAGACCCAGATGACACCGGTTTGTTCTCAATCATCTCGCCATTTGAATGCGGCATGGATAATTCACCGGTGTACGACGCGCCGCTGGGACTGAACCATCCAGGCCGAATATCCCTGCTCTGGGCCAATCGGAAGCTCGATTGGTCGAACTATCTACTGGGTAGATTCGATCTCGCACAGATTAAGCGGCGCAATGGATTCCACGCGGTGGACCCGCTCATGAACGCGGTGATGGCAGAAGGTCTTCGCGCAACAGCACGCCTGTTAGCGGAATCCGATCATGCTGACGAAATCGCGTCGGTCACCCGACAGGCACAGAAGATTGAAGATGCGATCAACGATAAGCTCTGGGATGAAGACCTTGGCTATTACGTCTATCTCTACGGGAACGAAGAGAAACGACTGACCGATCTAACTGCAGGGTCGATCATGCCGCTGATCTGCCAATCCACTCCGAAAGAACGCGTACAGCGAGTCGTTGAGGAGCATCTCCTCAATCCAGAGGAATTCTGGGCCACTCTTCCCGTCCCCAGTGTTGCGCGTAATCATCCCGATTACGATCCGGTGGGAGAAAGCTCCATCTGGCGTGGGCCAGTTTGCATGAACCTGAACTGGTTCCTGGTACACGGGTTACGCATGCACGGCCACACTGAAACAGCCGACCGCATCGCCAAACGCTCACGCGACGCCGCATATAAAGATTTCCGGGAGTTTTACTCTCCAGAGACCGGGGCAGGCATGCGCGGCACCCAATTCGGCTGGGCTACTGCCGTGGTGGATATGTGATTCATAGACATGCAAGGACCTTTTTTTAGCCCTGTGTTAACGTACCGGTTGTATCATCAGGCGATTCTGCCAGCGAACAGACCTAAGTGGCGAACAGACTTCACCACTTTGATGGAAGCAATTAAATGACTCAGGCCAACGTGTCTTCGATAACCGACCCCGTAGCCATTACGGAAGCTGGTCGCAAAGAAAACATCACCACGTTCAATGACAAGGACCTGGTGCTGGAGGCTAGAGACGTTTCGGTAAATTACGGCGAAAAGCTGGCTATCGAGAACGTTTCCATACAGATTCCTCGTAACAGCGTTATCGCTCTTATTGGCCCATCGGGATGTGGGAAGAGCACGCTCATCCGCTGCTTCAACCGCATGAATGACCTCATTCCGTCCGCAACGGTGACCGGCGAGATCATCTACAACGGCACGAACATCTACGCACCCGGACAGGACGCCACGGAGATCAGATTCAACATTGGAATGGTCTTCCAACGGCCGAATCCATTCCCAAAGAGCATTTACGACAATGTTGCTTTCGGCCCGCGCATCAACGGCATGAACGTTGATCTTGACGAGGTTGTCGAACGTTCCCTGCGGCGAGCAGCGTTGTGGGATGAGGTCAAGGATCGCCTGAAAGACAATGCCTTCAGTCTTTCCGGCGGACAGCAACAACGCCTCTGTATTGCACGTGCCCTTGCGGTAGACCCTGATGTCGTTCTAATGGACGAACCAGCATCTGCATTGGACCCGATTTCAACGCAGGCTATTGAGGACCTGATTAGCGAACTCTCATCCAGCTACACAATTGTCATCGTCACCCATAACATGCAGCAGGCAAACCGAATTGCTGACTATGCCGCCGTGTTAATGGCAGGTGAAGAGCGGATTGGGCGCCTCATTGAATACGGGCCCAACAGCCAGATATTTGACACGCCACGAGACCGCCGTACTGAAGCGTACGTAACAGGTCGAATCGGTTAGAGGCCGTATTTGCAACGTGCAGTGATTTGCACATTAACGGGAGGACAATATGGCCAGAGCAGAGTTCGATAGAGACCTCAGCCAACTAGAAGCCGAGATCATCCTTATGGGTGGCCTCGTGGAATCGGCGATCATCGGGGCCGTGGAAGCACTGTCACACCGCGATCTTGCCAAGTCAACGCGAGTTGTCGAACAGGATGACCGCATCGACAGGAAAGAGAGCGAAGTCGAAGCAGCCGCTATCGAGTTGATTCGCCGGGAAGCGCCGATTGCCAGCGACTTGCGCCGAATCATGGCGACACTCTTTGTTGCTTCCGAGCTGGAACGCATCGGTGACTACGCGGAAGGCATCGCAAAGATCAGCCTCACGATGGGAACCGAACCACCTCTCAAGGAACTCATCGACATCCCGCGAATGGCAGATATCGCGCTCGACATGCTCAAAAAGAGCCTTGAAGCATTCGTAGAAAAAGACCGTAAAGTTGCGATGACATTGGCCCGAAGCCTGGGACCAGCTGACGATGAAGTTGATGTCCTGTACGACACGGTACAGAACGACCTTATCGAACTCATGAAAGTCTCGCCAACCAACATTGAACGGGCAACCTATCTACTATGGGCAGCGCACAACCTTGAACGCGTTGCAGACAGAGCCACCAACATCGCAGAGCGAGCGATCTATCTCGTCTCCGGTGAATCGGTCAACGTCGGCGCATAAGACACGTCAAGCCGCACCAATCAGTACAACAGTGCGCCTGCGATAGACACGAATGAGGTATCCGCGTCATCAGCGGGACACTGCCGGTACCCCATCCACATACCATCGCTCGCCTCGGCCGCCCACAACGTCATGTAGACCGGTGCCAATCCGCACACCCGGCTACGATCAGAGTTCGCTCTCACTCCTGCCAGGAAAGCGTCCCGGTCACCGGCAACAATTGCAGACAACAACTGCTCATCATGACATCTAACATCCATCCGCTCTTTGCCCGTAACGATTTCGGGATCGCCAAACGCAGGGCCAACGTGCGAAAGATCAGCCGCTGCTACAAACAGCGTTTTCCTGTGCCGGCGACCTGCTGCAGTAAGCCAATTGCGTCAGCAATCTGCACATGTTCCGCAGGTGAGCCGGACGCCGCTTCACCACCATCACGGACATACTCACCCAACGAACCGCAAAGTATTGGCAGCATCTTTACTGCCCTATCACCTATTGCCCAGTTCAACCAGATGGAAGCCAGCTCTATAGAATGCTCGTTCAGATGGTTGAACTCATCAGCGAACGGGTGATTTTCCACAGCGGAATCCCGCTGCAAGACACGGGACAGTTTCCAGCCAGTTCAATGTCCGTCGGCAATATGTTCCAGGGCGTGGCATAACTTTGCTCGGTCAAAGTCAGCCGTGGCCCTGCACCGTTGTGGTCTGTCCCAAACAACACCACAAGTTCAACATCACCCAGGTCCGGTGCAGCGCGTCGCCAGAGTTCCGCATACGTATCGCCGCCGCGCCCGTAGTCGATGTGAGGAGAGACAAGTGCCTTGAGATCTCTGCCAGATGATTCCTGTTCGAACGGGGTTTCCGGCGAGAAACCCTCGAACATGTCCAACAACTCATCGGGATCACCAGGGTAGGCCTGATCTTCGAGAGCAGGTCGTCGAAATTCCGCAGCCCGGTAGTCGTTCAACTGGTGTTCGATTTCAGTCCTATACCGGGAGCCATCAAGCAGAAACAAATCGTCCAAGCGTTGGAAAAGTTCTACCACAGCGCCGATTTCAATCGACAACCCCGTACGTGCATTCGCCGTGGCCGTGATTTCATCAATTGCCATCGCACCATCAGCCAGCGCAAGAAACTGTCCGTAAGACTCGTTAACCAGCACGGCTTGATTGGCGACTCTTCTCGGGTCGGCAACGAGGAAATAGCGCTCACCTTCCCGTTCGACTCGCTGCACCTCAACATTCCGCAGTCGCGGCCGCGTGGTAGTACTTACTGACATCGACGGCTCTCCATCTCCAACGAGGAACAAACTTCCGCCCTGTGCGGACGGTCACGTTATCAGCACCTACACCACGTAATACGCTGAAAAGCCGTACAAAGATCAAGTTCAGGCTGAATGGCGCAGTAGCTGGGAAAGAGACGGCAGCGGCGGTCGGGGCTGGATGATCTGCCGGCGAGATAAATCAGCCAGAGACAGAACCGGGCCATCATCAACTTCGCTTTCAGATGTCTCAGCACCACCACGCTGCACAATCCGGTGCACCGTGCGCGTGCTCACCTTGAACTGCCGTGCCAGTTCTGGCACCGGAACACCAGCTTTACGAAGGCGGAATATCTCGTTGTCACGCTGTCCTCGATCTTGGCGACGCAACCAGCCGGGATCATCATATTTGCACATTGCCAGCGGGCAGTTCAGGCAAGCGGACGCAACGTCACATCCATCATCCGCATATCTCGTGTTTTCTGGAAGAGTGTCTGAACGAACCGGCATTAACATCATCGTCATTGCAAAACTCCCGATAATCACGGCTGCATACACAGCCCCAAACATCTCTAGTCAACTTCTCCAGACATCGAAAAACGCCGCCGTTCCCCGGTCATTGCTTCCTCGGCAATCGCCTCGGCTTCAGCCGCAGCGAAAGCCGAACCAGCTGACCCACTCATGCCATAGAACACGCGCACCATTGATTCAGCGTTCAGACGCGGCGCCACTCGACTTCGATACCACTCATCTGCTATCTCATCGGACGCAACCATCTCCAGGAGACGGTCCGGGCGTGGCGACTTCTCAATGACGGGCATATCAACGCTGACAAAGACGTGCCTGGCGTTACCCACCATCACAGAACGTGCTCCATCTGGCTTCCAGAGAACCCCGGCGCCCGAGTCATTAAGCGCGCCCACCAGGTCCAGTAATGCGGGATAGGTCTGCTCCGAAAAATGCGGGGCAACAGTGGCAGACACTCCGCCAGACAACCTGCCAGACATCAACAGGAACATCCGCAATGGGGATGCAAACCGGTTTATTTCGTGGCTATGCTCGGCCTCAATGACAAACGTTGCAGGCTTGTTCTGCAACAACGCAGCCATAACGGCGTGTCCCGCCATTGTTCGACCGGGCAAATCCGGAGCTGCTATTCGAAGTTTTTCGGTATATCGATCCAGTGCCAGAACCATGTCGGATACTCCTTGCGACTCTCCTCACGACCACCCACGACCCACCAGGAAACCCCATATCAGAACGTGCGTTCTATTGTTGAACACATGTTCTGATAAAGTCAATACCTTTCGCAGGCACATGAAATCCTGTTCCGTGTAACACTGACCGCTTGACCGCATATCACGGCGCGCATACCGTCTGCGCTGAACGGATTGATCGCACTAAACCTGTTTTCGGAACAAGCAATGAACGCAGAACTCGTCTCTATCGGCTCAGAACTACTGCTCGGCCAGATCGTGGATACCAACGCCTCGTGGATGGCGCAGCGATTGGCTGAAAATGGCGTCAACCTGTTCTACAAGACCACCGTTGGCGATAACTTCCAGCGCATGACCGCCATTCTTAGTGCAGCGTTAGTCCGCGCCGACGTGGTGATTACAGGCGGTGGCATTGGCCCCACGCAGGACGATCTGACCCGTGAGGCGGTGGCAGAAGTGACCGGCCGCAAAGTGGTCGTACACCAGGAATCACTTGAAGAATTGCGGGAACGATTCCAGAAGCGCGGATTCATCCTGACCAAGAACAACGAGCGTCAGGCCATGGTTCCGGAAGGTGCCATTGTGGTGAAGAATCCAAATGGCACGGCGCCAGCTTTCATCGTGGAAGATGATCGTGGCGTGATTATCAGCCTGCCGGGTGTTCCATTCGAGATGAAGTGGCTGTTCGACAATGAGGTTCTGCCCTATTTGCGAGAGAAGTTCGGGCTGACCCAGACCATTCACTACCGCGTGCTGAAGGTGGCGGACATCGGTGAAAGCGCCGTCGATGATCGGATTGGCGAACTGATCGCGAATTCAGGAAATCCCACTGTCGGCGTCCTGGCACTTCCCGGACAGGTGGATGTCCGCATCACCGCAATGGCTCACACGAAGGCAGAGGCTTCACGGTTGATTGACCCTGTCGAAGAACAAGTACGCGGTCTTCTTGGCGACCATGTTTTCGCAACTGACGACCAGACGATGGCCTCCGTAACTGGCGACCTGCTACGGCAGAGCAACACGACTATTGCCACGTGTGAGGACCTGAGTGGTGGTGCAGTGGCCGATGCTATTCACGAAGCTGCCGGGACGCTGTTGTCACAGGGTGTGATCCTCAACTCCAACGAGGCGCTCGAGAGACTGGCAATTTCCGGTGGCAAAAAGCCACCTTTCGCTGATGGCGAGGCACGGTCTAAGGCACTGGCACGCGCAATCCGGCAGATTTCCGGCACAGAGATTGGCCTTGCAATACATGCAGTCCCCGAAGGCGACCAGAAGGCCGAGAACCTGGGTCGTGGCGAAACATATGTGACACTGGCAACTGCAAACTCGGAACGCACCCGGCATGTACGCAGCGCTGGTCGCGGCCGGCCTGACCGCCAGCGAGCGGCAATGCACGCACTCAGCCTCCTCAGAAGGCACCTGCTGAATCTACCGGAATAAGTTCATCACCCTGCCGGTTATCCCGTATGACGTGTGCCAAATTACCTATGCTCTGGTAATGGTTCGCATCGTATCGTCAGAGTTGAACGTATTAAGGGCATCGCCCTGTGACCAGTAACGCGCGCAGCTGACAGTGGGACAAATCCAATGGCCAAGATACGAACTCGCCTAGCACTTGCAACACTCCTATCGGTTGTAGCCATCTTCGCTTTTGCCGCGTGTTCCTCAACAGCGGCAACTCCCACAGCAACATCTGTACCGACGGAAGTCCCAACTCCCACTCCGGTCCCGATCAAGGTCATTTCGATCGACCCTGAGCAAGATGCTGAAGGATTCCTTGCAGCGTTGCCTGCGTCTGAGGTCGACTGCGCCACCAGTGCTGTTGGAGGTCACGAGCAGCTTGTAAGCCTGATCTCATCACAGGGAGATGCGGCAGACGGCATCAGCGATATTCAACTCCGCGTCCTTGCTTCCTGCATCGGGAACGAGACGATGAAAAGCATCGTAGTGGGCCAACTCCAGATCGCGGCTGGCGGACTGAGTGACGCCACGGTTGCCTGCATATCTCAATACACGGATGGCATCGATTTTGCCGGCGTGTTCTCAGGACAGATTGTTGAAAGCGACGCCATAGTTAGCACACTCCAGGCACTTTTCTGCCTCTCGCCTGAAGAGAGGGCATCACTCGAAAAGAGTGGTACTGACCTTGTTTCAGTAGACCAGATGGGTGGAATCGATGCGCTTGAATGTGCCGTTGACGGCGCAGGCCCGGATGGCATCCAGGTCTTTGCCAGCATGTTCGGTGCAGATGGAGAAGTTGACCCGCTGGCCGTCAGCAAGTTCATGCAACTCATGATCGATTGCGGAGTGGTTGACGATGAAGCCTTTGCCAGTTCAGGAATGACAGCAGACCAGATGTCGTGCATGTTTGAGAAGCTTGACCCAGCGGCACTGGACAGCCTGTTGACCATCACCGATGGAACATCCGGCACACCTGACCTTGCAGCGGCGGCGAGCGTGTTCACCGCCTTGTCAGACTGCGGGATCGACCTACAGTCCCTGATTGACGCAAGCAACACGGCAGGTGGAACCCCTTCAATCACCGAAGAGATATCTGGCGATCTTCTGGTCTGCCTGACTGAAAATGGTGTCAGCCCTGCAACCGCTTCAAACTACGCTGCGGGTCTGATCGATTCATCAAGTCCCGAGATAGCACAGGTACTTGAAATCTGTGTGTCTGGTAGTTCCGGTACTGCCCCCGGTGAAGGTGGAATCACAATTCCTGACGGTGGCGGCGGCACAACGACAATCGACCCGGCAGTCTTCGAATCCCTGCCGATCACAGCCGAACAGGCACAGTGCTTGATCGACGAGATCGGCGCAGAACAGCTGGCTGGTATCGCAGACGGCACAGTCAGTCCGCTAACAGCTCTCGCGGCACTTGGCGCCTGCGACATAGCTATCGCAGACCTCCTGGGCGGATAGCCGTTCGCCACATCTGCCCACCGGTCTTCACAGGTACAGGCTCCCTGAGTGCTAGACTTGGCCAGCTTCAGGCCAGTTAATAGCAACCGGTAGCGAACGGGCTCAGTTGCCAGTCGCTCCGGAACCGGAGACAGATATGAAGAGCAGAGCAGCTATCCTCATACAGCACGGCAAGCCGCTGCTGGTTGACGAGATCGAAATACCTGACCCCAAAGATGACCAAGTCGTCGTCAAGCTATTCTCCAGCGGTGTCTGCCACTCGCAGCTACACCAGATGCACAACGCCAGCGGGCCAAAGCCAGCCCTGCTCGGCCACGAAGGCACTGGAGTCGTGACTTCTGTTGGAAAAGGCGTCACGCACCTTAAAGAAGGTGATCTTGCTATCGTCACATGGGTGCCACGAGAGCCAATTCGCGGTCGCTGGGCTCCGCCTCCCGGTGGCGCAACATGGCAGGAGAAGCCTCTGGCCGGTGCAACCTACACTTGGGGCGAGGATGTCATCGTCTGGGGTGGATACGTCGTCAAAATCGATGACGACAACCCGAAGGACATTAGCTCAATCGTTGGCTGTGCAGTCCTAACCGGCGCAGGTGCGGTTCTGCACACTGCCAAAGTCAGGCCAGAAGAATCCGTTGCTGTTTACGGTGTCGGGGGAGTCGGCCTGTCTGCCCTCAGGATGGCCGTTCTGCTGAACGCATACCCGATCATCGCCGTAGACCTTGATGACAAGAAGCTGGAATTTGCTCGCAAGTTCGGTGCCACGCACACGGTCAACGCCGGAAAAGTCGATCCAGTAGAGGCGATCCACGAAATCACCGGCGGCGGTGCAGACTACGCTTTCGACGCCATTGGCCTACGCATCACGAATGAGCAGATTCTGCCGTCTGTGCGCGGCGGCGGCCCGGGTGCAGACAACGTGGGCGGCATGGCAGTCATGATCGGCATGCCGGGCAAGGAGATGACCATCGACCCCGGTCACTTCATGTTCCACCAACGACAGTACCGCGGCTCCCTGGGGGCGACGTACCCGGACAAGGACTTCAACATGTACCTCCGCTGGCACAAGGAAGGGAAGTTCCCACTGGACGAGATGGTCACGAAGCGGTACAAGCTCGATGAAATCAATCAGGCCACGAACGACTTGCAAGCAGGCGAGATCTTCGGCCGGGCGATCATCGAATACTAGTTTCTGAACACTCAGATACACCAAGTGGGCGGTTCCGGTGAATGGAGCCGCCAACTTAATCTCCCTCTCACAGTCAGGAGCAACCAATGCAATATCGCGCCCTCGGCCGTTCCGGTATAAACGTCTCACTACTCAGCCTTGGCACTGGCGGTGCAAGCCACTTTGGACAGAAAACAGGCGTTGACGATGCCGGTCGCAAGCGGCTCGTGGACAAGGCGATTGCGCTGGGTGTGAACCTGTTCGACACGTCCGAACAGTACGGCGCATCGGAAGAATTGCTTGGCAACGCACTCGTTGGCGTGCCTCGGGACAAATACATCCTTGCGACCAAGTGGTCATACCGCCCCGGAGGCAAGCTGGCCGACGCAGATGCACTGGTCACAGCCGTCGAACGCAGCCTCCGACTCCTGAAAACCGACGTCATCGACATAATGCAGTTCCACGGGATACTGCCGGGTGACTACGATCAGGTCATGGAGCGATACATCCCTACAATGCTCTCGCTCCGTGATCAGGGCAAGATCAGGCTCATTGGCTTCACTGAAATGATGACGCTTGACCCGAAGCACGGCGTCCCGCTACAGGCGGTAACCGAACACCCTGATGTGTGGGACGTTGTCATGCTGAAGTACGGCATCCTGAACCAGTGGGCTGCCAAAGAGGTGTTGCCGTTGGCTGAGAAGCACGGCATCGGCATTCTCAACATGGCACCCGTCCGTCAAACCCTGACACGCGAATCAGACCGCCGCACACTGTTTGATAGTTGGAAAGCAGATAGAACAGTCGAAGTGTCATCACTGGACGACGAGAAACCATTTGACTGGCTGGTACACGGCGACGTGGAATCTGTGATCGATGCCGGGTACCGGTTTGCGGCTATGCACAGCGGCATCTCTACCGTGCTCACAGGGACAGCGAATGTTGAACACTTTGAGGCCAATGCACGCTCGCTTGAAGCCTCAACGCTCCCGGATGCTGACTACCAGAGACTGGTAGGCCTGTTCAGTGAGTCCGCTGCGAAGAACTAGCGGGCAACCCCGGCGCGTACTGACACGAAACCTTCATGTAGAACGCAATCTCGTCATACTTCTGTTATGTATCAGGGTATTGAATACGACATGTACTCATTCGCACGGAAAAGTGCACAATGGTACGGCCTCATCGCCCGGACCCACTCAGGTTCGAGTCGATGATCAGATTGGGAGTCACCTATGCTCCGTGTACGATCCGCATCCACTATGTGGTTGATTGGAATAATCGCTTCAGCAGCATTGCTGATTGTCATAGCGGTTGTCATCAACCTGGTCTCGGACAGCAACCAGGCAGACCTGTTGCCGGCGGATACGCCCGAAGGCGTGGGCCAGCGTTACTTGATTGCGCTGAACGATGATGACGGTGCGACAGCATTCGGATACATCAGTTCGTCTCTCACCAGTTGCACGTTGACTCATTTCATACAGACGACCGGCTACCAGCGTGAGCAGAACTACAGCGTTTCCCTGGGCAAGACCACGACCACCGACAAGGCAACGCTTGTTGCCGTCAAGATCACCGACGCACCCAGTGGTGACCTGTTTGGTCAAAATGGCTACAGCTATGACGTCATCTTCACCCTCAAAGAAGAGGCAGATGGCTGGCGTTTCTCCGAACCGCCGTGGCCAATGAGTTGGTGCCCGGAACCGCCAAAGTCGTCTCCAGAAGCCACCCCTGAGCGGTTGTCGTTGGCTCATGGCGCGGGCGGATCAGTCATGGCGGAACAAAGGTGGTTGACATGGAATTCTTAGGAGCCATAGTCCCGCTCTTCATCTTCTTTGCCGTCATCACCGCAATCACGCTGCTGATAGTACGCGGGCGCGAGCATGGTCAGCGCAGATCGGCAGGGGTAACGGCAAAGCAAGCATTTTTCTACTTGTTCGCCTTTGCCGCGCTGATGGTGGCTGCGGCCGGAGCCTCGGTGCTCGTCAGCTACATTGTCGATTCGTTGCGTGGCGGCCAGCTGGTCAAGCCGAGCGTCAACCAGCTTGCGCTCGGACTCGCGCTCATCATCGTTGGCACTCCCGCATGGCTCCTCGCATGGCGGCGGATTGTTCGTACAACGGAAGAGGATAAGGCTGAAAAGCAGGACCCGATCCGCGGCTTCTACATGTACGTGATAGAAGCCGTTTCACTCGGATTCCTCTTCACGGGACTGTTCTCGCTGATCCTCGTCCTACTGCAGGATGAGAACCTCAGCGGCATCAGCATCGCGTTCCCGGTCGTGTGGGGGCCGCTCTGGGCATATCACTGGTGGGTCGAATCCCGCTTGACCGCTGAAGACCGCGCTGCGACACCGTTCCGAGCCCTGTACATCTACGGTGCCTCAGCAGTGATGTTCTCTATCGCCCTCTCGGGCGGCGGAGCCATCATGAGCCCGCTGTTGAGTCATGCCTACACCTCTCTTTTCCTCAGTGACTCGTTCATCAGGTCAGACCTGTGGGGCTCTGAGATCAAATCTGGAATCGCCCTGGTACTCATCGGCGGAACAGCACTGTGGTGGCACTTTTTCCGAGGTTCAGCGGCTGACGTACATTCGACCGGACGACAGGTCTACATATATCTG
>JAURLM010000268.1 GCA_030831265.1 Chloroflexota bacterium | reverse complement strand
TGTGAAAAAACATCACCGCTGCCGCGTTAAGCGTCAACGCCTGTTGCACCACCACGCGGGGGTACACCGAGGCACCATCAATGGTTCCCTGGAACAACTCTGCGGCTTCGATTACCCGATGCCGATTATCCAGGTACACACAACCAAAGACTTCCGCTTTGCGTTCAGCCAACAACATCCGCAAGTAATCACGGGTGTGGTTGGGGCTCGGTAACTCAAGGCCCGGCTGGTGCAGGTCCTGCAATATCGCAAAGGCCAGCTCCAGCAGGGATTGCTTTTCAGGATCGTTCAACGACGCCATGCGAATGGCCGCAAAGCGGTTTTTAGGAATCACCCGGGAAGGTGAGGATTTGGAAGCCATGAGCGGTCTCCTTGAAGAGTCGAGGAGACCTGCCCAGCAAGGGAGAATCTCCCTCGCTGGGTTGAAAGATTGATCGCATCACAAGATGCGATCAGATTTGGTCGTCAGGCTACGGCGTTGTGGGTCTCAGCCGTCGGCGCCGGAAAGGGCTGACCTTCGACTTTGATCCACTGGAACCGCAGTAACCGGGACTTCAGGCTGATGCCCGTCGTACCGGCTCGATCACCGTTTTTGAAGATGAAGGTTTCGGCTTGCAGATCACTGAGGTGGAAACCCACCAAGACTTTAAAGTCAGCTTCCACCGCAGGCATTAGCTGACGCACCAGATCCTTCGCCTCTTCACCCACCACCACGCACTCGAAATGCGTGTGCTGAACGTTATCGGCTGGCCCTCGTAGCGCTGCGATGGTGACACTGAGAAAGGGGAACCCATTCTCGGGTGTCACTTCGCGAACCCGGTTGAGGTAACCGATGCCGTGGATATCAAGATCGAAATACTTCGGTTTTTCAGGGGTAGTTTGTCTACTGGTCATAACAGTTTCTCCTTGAACATAATGGAAAGCCGGAGAACACGATTCCCTGGCGGGAAGGTGTTTCCCGGCAGGGTGAGTAAAATCAGGACAAGCCCTGATACTGGATTGACGGTAAAACCGCGATGTCACTTGCACAATCCGCTGACATCTTCTTTGCCACTGAGACCGCAGTGGCCACGTACAAAGTCGTTACCCCTCCCTCACCGGGGCGTCGCAGACAAACTGCAGGTACTTGAGCATGCCCCTTGCGTTAGCAAAAGCGGCATGGTCGGCCATAATTTGATTGGGAAACCAGTTGGCAATATCAGCGGCTAACGCAGCACTGCCACCGCCGACGAACAGCACACGATCCAACTCCACACCGAGTCCAAGCTTGCGGCGGGTTTCGGTATAGAGTCGTTCCACCAACTCGCGTTTTGCTTCCGCCACCATGGCCGAGACATCATGATCCTTGCCATGCAAACGCAACCGATGTGTATCGACGGCCCGACTGATACTCTGCTCGCCAAGCTCGTTGATATCGAACTGTTCCTGTATACGGTTCGCCACGCGAATCTTGACGTTCAGCATGCCGCGATTCAGAGAGCCGGAGGAACCGTGCACAATGCCCTGGTCCTGAACCACTACATAATCCGTGGTGCGGCCACCGATATCGACAATAGCGATGGGCGCGTTGACGCGATCCGCGTCCAACGTCACACCATCATCATCGGTCATAACAATCACATAGTCGTACCAGGCAGCCAGCGCCTCCGGAATAACTTCATGAAAGGCGATGCTCACCTTTAGGAGCCCCTGTTGCGCTGCCCTTTGCGATGCTTTTCTGGCAACAACAGGCTCAACCGCCAATTTCAAACCCTCCCTTTTTGCCTGGATCGCTCGTCGTCGTTGCTGACCATCGTTGCGGTAAAAGGCGGAGACCGGCAACCCCGTCACCACATGGACGGATCGGCCCGACAAACCCGCCTGTTGCAGTGCATGCTGGACGATCACCCGATTCAGGGCCGAGCCAGGGTATTCATCGAATTGGGTGGGCTCACCATCGACCGCACCGACGGAATACACACTGCCACCGGTTTCGTACTCAAAAATTTTCTGTTCCTCATCCCGTATCCAGGTGACACCGGCCGATCCCATGCGTGCCCGCGAAGGCACCGCCAGGAGGCGACCATCCGGTAACGCCACTTTGGTATAGGCATAGCCGTCATCGAGACCCACCTGTCCCACCGCCATGGGATTAGTGGTCACGGGAGGTTTGTCTTCGTCAGAAAATTTCTCATTGGTCAGTTCTGTCATGGTGCGATTCCTGATATCGGGGTTAGCTGTCTTTACTCACCGATCACTCGTCTCAGGTGCGTAAAGGGTTTTCTGGTGTCGTTTGGGGGAGCAAGCCTGGCGCGTTCGCTGTTGTGTGAGCTGCCAGGTGACCGCGCAGCGTGATCGACCATCGTCTCGGTTGTTCGCGGCTGGACGGAACCCGATCCGCGACTTCCGTTTATCTGGGTGGATGTACACGGCTGGCTCATAGGAATTGTGTGTGCCGGCAGCGCTTGCTCAGATCTGATGGCCTGACACTCGCTTCGAAATCCCACCAGCAACAGCTGCCGCAACCACTCGTTTTGTCTGCTTTTAGGCTGGCGGCGTAGACGCTGAAGCACCATCGCTTCGAGTGGAATTCGCGTATCAAGCGAGATGACGAGCTGCTGAAGCGTGCTGGTGGCCACGGCGGTCAGGTCTCGTCAGAATCTGCGATGGCGTTGCTATGCTTCTGTTGAAATGCCAGTGGACGCAGAGACGGCAACCGCTCACCATTGAGGATGTCCTGGGGAATCTCGCCCATCCGTTCCCTCGCTTTGATGGCTGCCGGTGTTCCCTGCCGGATGTCGTGGCGACGAACGTCCAGACTGTGATACCCCTGGGGCAACGCAAACACCCGGCGCACCCATCGCCCGCTAGCCGACACCTGCTCAATGAGGTCAGTGGGCATGTCGAGACCTAAGTGATGCAACGTCATGTCTGCGCACATCAACCGGTCGTACTCACCCAGCAACTGTGCAGCACGGAAGGCATAGGGATTGGCAAACTGTAACGATACGCGCTGTGGTCGACTCGATTGTGCGACGGTGAATTCGAAAGCACTGTTGGATTCAGTGATAAGGGCGTCCATCCTTTGCTGCAATCCCTGCAGCTGTGCTCGGATATCGGCAACGCCCTCTTCCACTTTGAGTAACCACCAGTCGGCATAAGGGTCGTCGAATCGGACGGCCTGCCATAGCGACTTCAGCCGATCTGCAAAGCCGATCAATCCCATAATGGCAGGCTTGCCATCGACTGCACGGCGGCCGCGGATCAGGCTCTGGGCCTGATAGGTCTGAATCGTCAACCAGACTTCACCCTGCAGGGCGCCTGGCACTGACTCGTTTTGATTTTCGGCTGTACTCTCGTGTGACTGCTCTGCGTCTGAATTCATTTGCGTCATTCCCTTCAAGATCAACTCTGACGTGCTATGAATCCACGAATGGGAAAATGGCACCACGGAATATCCATCCGACTGATGCAGCGTTTTGTGTTGCTGCGATCAGATGGTTCCAGTGGAAGCAGTGCGGGGAAGTAACGACAGAGAGATGTCACATCGTGTGTGACAACGGGCGGCAGCGCTATTTGTCCATATTCAATGATGCTCGTAACTTGGCCAGCTGCTCCAGCCCATAGGCTTGGTTTCGTGCTCGCTCTTCAGCCGCTTTACTTTTCTGTTCTTCGTTTTCTGGCGGCGGGACGTGATGTGCCCGATCGTGTCTTGCCTCGGCCACCTTGATCCCGAGGTTGGGCACAAATTCGCCTTGTTGTGCCGCCTTGCACAGCGAATGCAAGAATCGCAGCTCGTCATAAACCGGCTTCATGCCTTTTTGCTCAGACTCCAGGCGCCCCTGAAGCTCGTCGAGCACCAACTGCCGATCATCAGGATCGATCATGGCAAGATACCTGTCCGCCAAGTGTTTCTGGTTCTCCGACAAGCGCGGAGGATAGATCAGCGCTCGCTCTGTTGACGACGGGGTTGATGGATTGGATTCAGAAAATGTTTTCTCTTCATGGTTTGTATTGTGTGTAGTGGTTGTTGTAGTTGTTTTTTTATAATGACTACTACAACCACTACTGTAGTGTTCCTTTTCCTCCGCCTTTGAATTTTGGTCCTGGACGGATTGTACTGATGCGCACGCCCCGGACGAATTTTTTAGTTTCCCGATGGTCGCGGCGTGAAAGGTAAAATAACGACCGCTTTTGCTGTGGTTTCCGCTGGAATCTGACAATTGTTGCGCGGCCTGCAGGCGACGCTCAATAGTTGACTCCTTCCGTCCTAACGACTCGCCTTCCTGAATATCCTTATCCAGACTCTCCAACACAGCTTGCGCCACGCGCCGGACGCGGGCGTGATGATGTTCCTGGGATTGGGTGACGAATGCCATGTAGGCCTCATCCAGGTACAGGGCATCGACCAGAGGCAGGGGTTCATCGTGAAGGATGTAGACATTGCCGGTGAAACGGCCGCTTTTTTGACGCACTCTGACGCACAGCGTTAGCCAACGCGTCAAGCGCAGAATGGCAATAGCGCGAGAGACAGTGGAGGTTGAAGAAACGTTGGTTTTAGCCGCAATGGTATCGTAATCGGGAAATGCCGTTCGTCCCCCTGTCTCCCTGGCATAGAGCATGATAACCATCCATACCAGTTTAGCGACGGGTTCCAACACCGGATCCTGGATGACCATGGCCGGCACGGCCTGATGCCAATTCCCCATGAACAACATGGCATCCGGTAACGATGGATCACTCTGGGCACGAACCTTGGCAACAGTTGCCTTGATTAAAGCGTCGAGAGCAACAGTTTCTGGTCGCAGCGCATCCGCTTCATGAGCCATTCTCGGCAACCCGCCCGGACGTCGCGGCACTGCTTCCCACGCCGTAGGTTTCCCAACGCTGCACCAGCGCCCAAATCGATCGCAATCCAATGCCTGTCTGTTGCTGTAGGTCGAGATAGTCCTCTGCAGTTAATGTGGATTTGTCATCCGCCCTTACCTTATCCTGCCAGGCGTACCAAAGCGCGTGGGTATCGGTTTCATTCAGTTCGGGAGGCCTGCCCACGGCCGGCGCCAACGTCAACAATCGGCGCCATCGCGTGTATTCCCGAGAACTCACACCAAATAACTGCTGCATCATCTCTAACGGCGCGTCCGCGACCAGCAATGTTCGCTGCAGATCCTCAGATTCCCGCTGATGACGCAGGTGATCGAGCATCGGCCAAAAAACATCACGATTGAGACCAATCTGCAGACAGTGCACACGCAGTGCATCGGCCCGATAGAGATCGGCCAGATTCATCTCTTTCAGGGCGTCCAGTTCCTTGGGGCCAAAGTTCATGGCACGCAATGCCTGCTGATCCCCTTCTGCCAAACATCGCATGGCGTACAACAGAACGGCGGTGGTGAGGTCGGCTTCCTTATTGGACGACATCGCTTTCACCTCCTTGTTGCGCCCAAAGCTCGACCCCGGTATCGAAGGCTAACCGTTTAATGCTCCGGTAGGACTCCATCATTTGCAGCAAACGCTGCCAGTCTGGCGGGTTCAATTGTTGCCAGAGCTGGCTGTTGAGATGGCCGGGATCAGGCGTCCAGACACTGCCAAAGAGCAGACCGGCATCATGGGATGCCAAGGCCTGGTATAGAAG
>JAURLM010000267.1 GCA_030831265.1 Chloroflexota bacterium | reverse complement strand
TCAGCCTGTTATTGAAGCGATATTCGACCGAAGGATTCCCGGTGTGGGATTCCTGATTATCGTTGCCATTTCGTTCTTGCTGGGGCTTGTCGCGGCAACCATGATTGGCCGCAGCGCCTACGGGCGGGTGGAACTGTTCATGGCGAGGATTCCGTTCTTCGGGCCTGTTTATGGCGTTGCGAAGCAGGTGGTTTCTTCGTCCACTGGCGGCGGCGACGCAGGCGCGTTCAACCAGGTGGTGGCGGTGGAGTATCCGTCGGCTGGAATCGTGTCGATCGGTTTTCTGACGAAGCGGCTGGCGGATGGCCGCATCATGATCTACATACCGTCGACGCCCATGCCGAACACTGGCGTACTGATAATCGTCCCGGCGGAAAAGGTGACCGAACTGGAGATGTCGATGGGCGATGCCATGCGGATAATCACGTCAGCCGGGGTAGTAATGCCGGAAGCAGGATTGGTGGCAGAGTAGGAGGCTAAACTAGTGAGTCGGCGTATTGAATTAATTCAAAAAACTTGTCGCTCTTCCAAACAATACCTAAGTCTAAATCGTCCTTCATGCGACCTGAATAAATCCCCAAGAAGTTCATATTACTACCCCCGCCCAAAACGAGTCCCCCACCTGAGTTAACGTACGATCCGTGTCGTACAGCAATTACAGGCGATCCCGACATGCCTCCTTTGGTTCTCGCATCGATCAAGAACCTAGGTAATCCGTTCCAATCCACATCTATTTCGCTGGCAATGCTGCCTGTTTTACAGACTGCTAATCCTCCCTCGCCAATGTTACCCAATGGGAACCCTATTATCGACACAGAAGCTGATGGAGCGAGATAGATACTCCGATTGCATCTTTTGAGTCTCCAACGGGAATAAATTCGCCCATGTGGGAGGGGAGATGGGAAGCAGAGCTACATCAAATGTTTCTTTCAAGACCGGATGTAGGACGTATCGAGGAGAGTCATCTGCATTAAGGGCGTCAACGATATCCCACCTCCACCGTCCTAATCCAGCAACGTCATTGTGCAGAATCTTGATTCATGCCTATCCGTTTAATTGGCACGACCACTAGATGTAGTGGTCGTGCCAATTAAACGGATAGGCATGATCTTGATTTTATCGGTTACCGCTCCATTATTGGAGATCGGTTTGCCAGTTTCTGGGTTGTAACCAGACAAGATATGGTAATTTGAAGCGAGAAAATACTTTGTTTCTGTTTTAATTATGAATCCCGTTCCGCTGCTATAGGGAACTCCATTACAAACACACTCTAGTTTCAATGACGTGACCGATAGCTGGTCAATGTTGATTGCCAACTAATGGAACTCCTGCGGGACTTCGTCGAGGGCTTCCTCGGCGTCGGAGAGTTTTGCGTTGCGGCGTGGTTCTGGGTCGGGGGATGAGATGCCTTCCATGCCGGCCATCACTTTTCGCAGGTCCATCACCTGGTCGCGGAGCATGGCGGCCTTTTCGAACTCCATCTCCTTCGCAGCCTGCTTCATCTGCTTCTCGATGTCCTTGACCAGTCGCAGCAAGTCGTCCTTTGGCAGGTCGGTCGCAGTGACGTAAGGCGTCTTAGTTTCCGCAACCTGTCGCACGCGCTGCGTAATGTCGCGCACTTCCTTGATGATCGACTGCGGAGTGATGCCGTGTTCTGCGTTGTGCGCCGCCTGTATCTCCCGCCTGCGCTCAGTCTCGTCAATGGCGCTGCGCATTGAGTCGGTGATTCGGTCCGCGTACATGACGACTCGGCCGCTTTCGTGCCGGGCGGCGCGGCCGATGGTCTGGATCAGCGATGTGTTGGAGCGCAGGTAGCCCTCTTTATCAGCATCGAGAATTGCGACCAGCGAAACTTCCGGCAGGTCAAGGCCTTCACGCAGCAGGTTGATGCCGACAACCACGTCGTACACGCCGAGCCGGAGGTCGCGCAGTATCTCCGTGCGCTCCATCGTGACGATCTCCGAGTGCAGGTAGTGGACGCGCACGCCCATCTCTCGCAGGTAATCCGCCAACTCCTCCGCCATGCGTTTCGTCAGCGTGGTAACGAGCACGCGCTGGTTGAGCTTTGTAGTCTGCTGGATTTCGTGCAGCAGGTCGTCGATCTGTCCCTCCGTCGGCCGCACCTCGATAATCGGGTCGATCAGTCCTGTCGGCCGAATAATCTGCTCGACTCGCTGCTCTTCGTGGGCGGCTTCATAAGGCCCCGGTGTAGCGGAAACGTAGATGATCTGGTTGACGCGTGCCTCGAACTCCTCGAATGAAAGAGGACGGTTGTCGATGGCCGAAGGCAGCCGGAAACCGAAGTCGACCAGTGTGCGTTTGCGTGCTAGGTCACCGTGGAACATGCCGCGTATCTGCGGGAGCGTGATGTGCGACTCATCGATGAAGATCAGGTAGTCCTCTGGGAAGTAGTCGAGGAGCGTCCACGGGGCGGAACCCGGTGGGCGGCGTCCAAGCGGACGAGAGTAGTTCTCGATGCCGGCGCAGGTTCCCGTCTCACGCAGCATCTCCAGGTCGAAACGAGTGCGCTGTTCGATGCGTTCTGCCTCAAGCAGCTTGCCCTGCCCACGGAAGATTTCGACCTGTTCCTCCATCTCCTGCTCGATCTCTTGAAGGGCTTCTCCGAACTGCTCTTCGGGCGTGATGAAGTGCTTGCCGGGGAAGATGTCTATTTCATCAACTTCCGAGAGCACCTCGCCGGTCAATGGGTCAAGCTGCGTGATGCGCTCCACTTCGTCGCCGAAGAACTGCACGCGGACAGCCAGTTCTTCGTAGGCAGGCATGATCTCCAACGTGTCACCTCGCAACCGGAAGCGACCGCGGATCATCTCCATGTCGTTGCGCTCGTAGTACATGTCCACAAGGCGGCGAACAACTTTGCGGAGTCCGGGCTCCGTGCCCTTCTTGATATTCAGGACGATGGCCCGGTACTCCTCCGGGGAGCCAAGGCCGTAAATGCAGGATACGGAGGCAACGATGATGGTGTCGCGGCGGGTGAGCAGTGAGCGCGTTGCCGCGTGGCGGAGCCGGTCGATCTCCTCGTTGATGTCAGACTCTTTTTCGATGTACGTGTCTGATTGGGGTACGTAGGCTTCCGGCTGGTAGTAGTCGTAGTACGAGACGAAATACTGGACCGAGTTGTGCGGGAAGAACTCCTGGAATTCGCCCGCCAGCTGGGCTGCCAGCGTTTTGTTATGGGCGATGATCAGCGTGGGCTTCTGGGTCTGCTCAATGACCCCTGCCATGCTGAAGGTCTTGCCAGAACCGGTGACGCCAAGCAGCGTCTGGTGCTTCAACCCGCGCACATCCACGCCATTGGAAAGAGCTTCAATGGCGGCGGGCTGGTCACCCGTAGGCTTGAAATCGGAGACGATCTCGAAGCGTCGGTCGGTTGAGAGCGTTGTCATGATTCCAGTTTAGCGCGTAAGGGTCGGAGGGGAGCGTTGGTGGCACAGCGCAGCAAGCGAGCGAAAACTTGTGCAAATATACGATACGGACGTGTTACGTATAAGGATGAGCCGTGATAGCTTGTCGTTTGTTGACTTTGCGCCGGATCGAAGTGGCAAGGATGTAGTTAAGTGGCCTCAATGGAAAGCGGTGTTCCGGCCGTCGATGTAGCTGATTTGAGTTTCAGCTACGGCGACCGCGAGGTTCTGAAAGGACTGTCGATACAGGTTGGCCGCGGCACAATTTATGGGCTGCTTGGAGCGAACGGTTCCGGAAAGACGACATTTATCAGGGTGCTCGTGGGTTTGATGAAGCCGGGCTCAGGGTCGGTGAAGGTGCTTGGAGAGGACCCATCACCAAAGCTGACCGAACACGTTGGCTATATGCCCCAGTTGAACGCCCTTTACCAGGAGTTGACCGTTCGGAACAACGTCGATTTCTTTGCCCGTATGTACGGCATGAACGACCGTCGCAAACGGAAAACGGCTGTTGACGAGGCGATATCGGTTGTAGGCCTGAGTGACAGGGCAGGGGATGGCATCCAGAGCCTGAGCGGTGGCATGCGGCAGCGTGTCAGTCTCGCCATTGCACTGGTTCATTCCCCCAGCCTGTTGTTGCTGGATGAGCCGACTGTAGGGCTTGACCCGGAGTTACGTGCGGCTTTCTGGGATCACTTCAGGCAGCTTGCCAGTGCAGGTACGACGATCCTGATATCTAGTCACACGATGGACGATGCTGCTCATTGTGACCGGCTGGCGTTTTTGCAGACCGGCAAGATCATCGCCCAGGATTCACCCGCCGAGTTGCGAAAAGCTACAGGTCAGCCGGATTCGACGTTGGAAGATGCGTTTCTCTACTTTGTGCGGAAGGGACGAGACAATGTCCTGGCATAGGTCAATGGCGATAGCGGAGCGGGTGGTGCGCCAGGTGCTGCGGGATCGCCGGTCACTGGGATTGATACTTGTCGCCCCGTTGCTGGTGATGGCACTTGTCGGCGGAAGTTTCAGCGGCCAATCTGTTGTGCTGGATCGAACGGCACCTGCGCTTATCGCAACGTTCGCAATGTTCTTTACGTTCATGCTTACAGGGGTCAGCTTCTTGCGGGAACGCTCGCAGGGAACCCTGGAACGGTTAGTCACGACTCCTGTGAGCCGCGCTGACATCCTTGTTGGCTATCTGCTGGGGTTCCTGCTTTTCGCACTCGTCCAATCGACCATCGTTCTGCTGTACACGGTGTTGGTACTGGATGTGGCCTACCAGGGTGACCTGCTCCAGGTCTTTGTCCTGCTGATGGTTCTGACCATCGCCAGCATAAGCACCGGAATTTTTGTCGCCACGTTTGCTCGTAACGAGTTCCAAGTGGTGCAGTTCATTCCGGTTGTGCTGGCACCGCAGGTCTTCGTGTCTGGAATCATGGTTCCGGTTGAGACTATGCCGACAGTCCTGAGGCTTTTGGCGAATGTGGTTCCGCTGCGATACGCCGTTGATGGTATGCGGGCGATCATGCTGCAGGGACTGGGTCTCGGTGATGTCATTACCGAACTGGCGGCTCTGGCAATTTTCGCTGCCGTGATGCTTGTCGCTGCCGCGTTCACAGTTCGCCGCACGTAGGTTTCGCTTTTTCCCATCGACTACCCGGCTAAATCGCGTTCCCAATAAACGAAACGCAACGGTTGCGTAATGAAATGTGGGGTGCTAAAGTCTGAATAACGATACGGGCACGTATCTAAAAACAGCCAGGTGTGGATCGACAGCGCTTTGTTGCGATCACACAGGAGAGGTTCCGTCATGACCGCAGCAAGTAGTTCTATGGCGACGGTAGATCCCAGCTTTAAGCGCAGATGGTGGACGCTTGGAATCCTCTCACTGTCGCTGGTGCTGATCGGGATGGACAACACGATTCTCAACGTGGCGATTCCAACGCTGCAACGAGAATTCGAGGCGACGTCTTCCACACTCCAGTGGATGGTCGATTCGTACATCCTAGTCTTTGCCGGTCTGTTGCTCACAATGGGCGGGCTTGGTGACCGGTTCGGCAGGGCAAGAATGCTCAGGATTGGTCTGCTGATCTTTTCTGGCGCAGCATTCCTGGTGATATTTGCCCAGTCTTCCGGGCAGGTGATTGCGGCGCGGGCAGTGATGGGTATTGGCGGTGCGATGATTATGCCGTCGACACTATCGATCATCATCAACGTGTTCAAAGGTCCTGAAAGAGCGCGGGCAATCTCCATATGGGCTGCCACAGCTGGTATCGGCGTTGGACTTGGGCCGCTGATCGGTGGAGCGTTGCTGGAGCAGTTCTGCTGGGGATCTGTGTTCCTGGTAAATCTGCCGATTGCGCTGGTGGCGCTGGTCGGTGGTTTCTGGCTGGTGCCGGAAAGTCGTGACCCGAATGCGAAGCCAGTCGACTTCCTGGGCGCTGGTCTTTCAACCGCTGCAGTAGCGGTACTGATTTACGCCATCATCGAGGCACCGTCCGAGGGTTGGACAGCGCCGATCACACTCGTTGGATTTGCGATTGCGATCATTCTCGCCGCTGGATTTTCGTGGTGGGAGTTGCGGACCAGTTACCCGCTGCTCAACTTCGAGTTTTTCAAGCGGATG
>JAURLM010000266.1 GCA_030831265.1 Chloroflexota bacterium | reverse complement strand
TCCATCCCGCGGGCCAACTTCACGGCTGATGGCACGTTGTACATGCCGTGCGCGTCAATAAGTATCTCCATCTCTGGCCCAACCGCTTCACGTGCAGCGGCGACAACCTCAATTGCTTTTGCAGTTGCGCTGGCTGAAATCTCTCCATCGAGGAATGATGCATTGCCAACGTGGAGGTTAGCCATCATCGGGTCCATCTTGAACGCTCGGTGACCCGAAGCCTGGATCTCCTTCGCTGATGCGATGATGTCCTCCGGTGACTTTGGCTCCGGTGGGTGGGTGTACAGGGCGATGCTGTCCCGAACCTCGCCGCCAAGCAGTCTGTAAATGGGCAGGTTGAGCACCTTTCCACGGATGTCCCAAAGTGCGATGTCGATGCCTGAGATGGCAGCGGTGGTAGCCCCGCGAGTGCCTACATAGGTCATCCCGCGGAAAATCTTTGCCCAGATCTTCTCTATCTTCTCCGGGTCCTCGCCTTTGAGCCAGTCACCAATCTCGTTGATGTATGCAGCGATTGCACGGTTGGCGACCGGCCCTGGGTAAGTAGTGATTTCACCCCAGCCGGTAATGCCTTCATCAGTGTTCACCTCGACAAACACGAACGAGCGTTTGGATGGTTGTCGGACATGGTCTGCACCGGGATTCTGATCCCAGTCCATTCGGACAATCCATGACCGGATATTCGTGATTTTCATGAAGTTCTTCCGTTGCGGCTTGTTTCGGTCACGTGTGAGTGCGCAAGGATTATCTCTCCCGTATTTGCAGAGTCAAACGCCATTGCTGGTAATCTCCAGTGACTTGACACACCAGCAGCGCAACGTACAGTTGCGGTCGCAGCGCTGACAGTCGCCAACTGTCTCGTTTCAAGTGAATCCGGAAGCTGGAAAAATGCCCGCGAACATTACCGATACCGACCTGCAAGACGCATTGCCGGACGTCACCTCCCCAAAGTCATTCACTGCCCTGAAGTCTGGTGCCACGATCCGCCGTGACAAATGGGGGATACCGCACATCAAGGCGGACAACGAGTATGACCTGTTCTTTGCACAGGGCTTCGCGACGGCACAGGACCGTCTTTTCCAGATGGACTTCGACCGCCTGCGCTGCGTGGGCCGTATCTCTGAGTACCTTGGCGAACGTGGGGTTTCGCAGGACACCTTGATGCGTCGACGCCGGATGGAACGCGTGTCTCGGCTGGACTACGCTCTTGCCAGTGCTGAGGCGACCGCTGCAATTGACGCTTATACCGATGGTGTCAACGCCTTCATAGACTCCACGGAATCGCTTCCGGTCGAATACAAGTTGCTTGGCGTGAAGCCGGAACGCTGGGAGCCATGGCATTGTGTGGTCGTCTACAAGGTTCGTAACACAGCAGAAGGTTCATTCCAGGGCAAGTTGTGGCTGGCTCGACTCATCGCTGAGATTGGCCCTGAACGCGCTGCGGCGATCTCCCCTGGCTACCAGCCCGGCAACCTGCTGACGGTTCCGCCAGGAGAACGCTATTCCGGTCCGGTGCTCAACGCCATTGATTACCTGCGCTCAGTCGTCGAAGCATCCAGCATGCTTGTGGACATCGAGGGCGGCAGCAACGGGTGGGCGATAGCAGGTGACCGGACGGAATCTGGTCTTCCGCTTGTTGCAGGAGACTCACACCGTGGTCTTGAGGCTCCGAATGTCTATTACCAGGTGCACCTCATCGGCCCTGATTTTGCAGCTCTAGGTCACTCGATACCGGGTGTTCCGATGGCTCTCCACTTTTGCCATAACGAGCACGTTGGCTGGGGTATGACCCACGGTGGTGTGGATACACAAGACCTGTTCGTCGAAAAATTCCGTGAGACAGATGGCAAGACGGAATACCTCTACCGTGACACCTGGGTACAGGCAGACGCAGCGACGGAAACGGTGCATGTCCGGGGTGGAGATGACGTGCATGTGCGTGTCGTCGAGACTCACCACGGGCCGGTGATCGCCGGGGATCCTGCACAGGGGGCGGCGATTACGCTGGCAGATCCGGGTTCACGGGAAGGCACAATGTGGATTGACGCGGCGTACCGCGCCATGAAGGCTCAGTCCGCAGACGATCTCGAAAAGGCTATGGAGACGTGGACCGACCGCGTGAACAACTACCCGTATGCAGATGTCCACGGGAACTTTGGCTACACGCTGCGTGGTCGCATCCCAATGCGCGGGAGCGAGAACGGATGGGGGCCGGTGGCAGGTTGGACGGGTGAGCACGAATGGCGCGGTTACATCCCCGCTGCAGAACTGCCCCGTTCACGGAATCCGCAGGTTGGATGGGCTGTTACCTGCAACCAGCGTATTGTCGATGAGACCTACCCGCACTATCTGACAAATTTCTATGGATCCGGTTTCAGGGCCGAACGCATAGCTGGACGGATAGCCGGGCTTGAAGGTAGCAAGGCCAGCGTCGCTGATATGTCGGCTATTCACGCCGATGTGACGTCTGTTCCAGCCCAGGCATTACAGAAAGCTCTCGGACGAATTGAGTCCTTGACTGGAAAGACTGGAGACGCCGCAAAACGGCTGCTTAAGTGGGACTGTGTGCTGGGAGCGGATTCTCCCGAAGCTGCCCTGTACGAAATGGTTGCCGCTCAACTCTCGTCTGCCGTCGTAAGAGCCTGCTACGGGAGCCTTGCGGAGAACATGCTGTCGTCACTCGACCCTGGCGCAGAGGAGCATTTCCGAAGGCAACTGAAGCCAGCAATGGTCACGGCTCTGGAATCTGGGGATGAGACGATTTTGCCGGATGGATTCTCATGGAATGTCCTGGTAACCGAATCAGTTTCCACTGCTGTTGATGAACTTGAGAAGCGGCTTGGGTCTGACTGGAAGACGTGGCGGTGGGGTGATATGCACGGATCGGCACAGCAGCACCCGCTGGCGGCGACTTTTCCTGAACTGGCCACGGCGTTGAACCCGCCACGCATCGAAACAGCCGGTGATGGTGACACCCCGTACGCATCAGGCTCGAAAACCGGGGTGGATTTCGTCACTGGATCAGGGCCCATCAACCGATACATCCATGATCCGTCCAACTGGTCAAACGGTCGCTGGATCGTTCCTCTCGGAGCATCTGGTCATCCCGGTAGTCCTCACTACGCAGATCAGCAGGCGATGTGGGCGAAGGTCGAGACTATTCCGCAGCTGTGGGACTGGGACGAGATAGGTTCGCAGGCGGAAACTGAACAACAGCTAACGCCGTAGATACTCACGTTCTGAACAAACTGGCGACTCACGCGTTTTCACGTAGATATCACGCGCTTTCGATCAATTCATCAGACACATGCGGTAACTTGATAGTGAGGAACGGGGAATACCCGTTCAGGGATAGCAGTCACGAAAGGAGGGTCGCCTTAATGAAGATGCGCAAGCGCTTCCGAGGTTGGATCATCCATGTGGCTTATCCAGGTCCCGCGGGGACCACGGGGTAACCCGGATCGATCCCAGCGGGACAAGTAACTCCGTCGGGTGTGCGTCGTGAATACAAAAGCGCCGAAACATCCCCGGTCAAAACCGTCGGTGGGACGGTTCGGGGACGGCAGCTAAGGCCGTAATGGCCTCTACCAGCACACCCCAGCGGAGTGGTTCCGGTGCACGGGAAACCTGCCGGAGCCGGGAGAAAAAGGCGAGCGGACCGTTCTGAGTCCGGTCGCCTTTTGTTTTGTCCGTACTTGAGACCAACCCGGCAACAGGTAGTGTGGCAGGAAAGTGGTCCGAAACCTGCGTGAATTCCACTACAAGAGTTCGGAAATCGCGTGCATCATTATGACCAAAGACCTATTGTGAGTGGCGTCACAATAAGGGTAACGTGTAGGAATAGGGTAAAACGATTTCGATAATCGTTAAGTTACGGCTTATTAACAACTCTATTACTTGCAATTCGTTGCGAAAAGCGTAGAATAGAACGAGCGGGTTGAATGAGGCGGTGATGTGCATCGCCCGCCAGCCACGCGACGAAATGCGTACCAGAACTCTACGCACCGGTATTCCAAGTGCCGGGGGAGAAACAAAAGTGGCAAAAGTGATTCGCAACGTATTCTCGCGGATCGGTCACGTGCTCGAGACCAACCTGGTTGACCCCAAGGAACAGTACCAGGCCATCCTTCTGGGTGACTCAGTAGCACGTCACGCACACGACGGTGATTACGCCCGTCGTGGGAAGATTCGCACGCCTCACCTTGTAGGTGAAGAGCGGTCAGTTAGCGACCTGAACAAGGCTGCCTAACCAGACTGAGATGTGAACGAAAACGCCTGCAAGAGTTAGCTCTTGCAGGCGTTTTTATTTATGTCGACTAAACACTCCCACCTAATGCCAGTTGCGCTCGTCCTCTACAGTTCGAATCTTCCTTGGCGGATACTGCTTGTAGGCGTACTTCGCAAGTTTTGACTCATCAATCTCGATGCCCAGTCCCGGTGCAGTTGGCAGTTCCAGGTAACCGTTTTCTGGCTGGTTGTACCCGGTCGTGATGTCCTTGGACACCGCTTCTGCGTGCACCATGTATTCGTAGATCAGGAAATTCGGCATTGTGGCAGAGGCGTGTACCGCTGCGGCTGCGCCAATCCCGGTGCTGTTCCAGCCATGCGGGGACACGCCGATGTAGTACGGCTGCGCCATTGCCGCTATCTGAGTTAGCTCAAGTATTCCACCCGTGTTGCAGATGTCCGGATTGATGATGTCAGCCGCGCTCAGGTCAAAAACTTCTCGGAAGCCGTTGCGAGTGTAGAGTGACTCGCCGGTGACAATCGGAATGGTCGTGTTGTCCTTAACCTCGCGGATTGCCGGTATGTTGTCAGGCGGGCATGGTTCTTCAAACCAGTATGGTCGGAACTGCTCCAGCATCTTTGCTACACGTATGGCGTTCATCGGCGCAAGTCTGCGGTGAACCTCGATGAGGAGCTCGACTTTTCCGCCAACTGCTTCACGTACAGCGCCGACAATCGCTGCAGCCTGTTCCAGTTCCTCGTAATCCGGGTATTCACGCCACGGACCGGGGAACGGGTCGAACTTGAGCGCTCCAAAACCCTTTTGAACAGTCTCGATAGCCTTCTTTGCATAGTCATCAGGTGTTTTGGCACCGCCGCTCCAGCTGTTTGCGTACAGCTTGATTCGTGGTCGAACCGGTCCGCCCAGCAGGTTGTAGACAGGCTGTTCAAGTGCTTTACCTACGATGTCCCACATGGCGATCTCGATGCCTGACATGGCACAGTGCAGGTCCATCGCCGAACGCTTGGTCGCAAAATCCTCGTGGATTACGTGCATGAAGTGGCGGATGTGGAACGGATCGCGGCCTTCCAGGTAACGAGCCACCTGCTGGATATGTGTCTCTACCTGTGTGTCACGGTCTGACTGCGTGTAGGCCTCGCCCCACCCGGTGATGCCGTTGTCAGTCTCCAGCTTCACGAACAGGAAGTTCTTCATCCCAGGGCCGGGATGAACCTTGTGGGTCGTTACATTCGTGATTTTCATTGAAGCTGCCCTTTTGATTGCCTGCACTTGCGGCCGGCGAGAATCGCCAGACGGCCCGGATTCTACGCCGGCAGGGCATCAGTTGCGATGTGCGGGGAGTGAATCAGCGGAACTTCCACCGGGTGGCGGTGTTCGGGAAGTCCGATTCTGTCCACGCAATAACCGTCGTATGGGTTACAGCGAAAATGGGCGCTGATCCGGGGCCGATCTCCGGGCGAATCGAGTACTTGCGGTCGTATGCGTGCAGGAATCGCTCGAGAGCGGACTCGTCTTCTATCCGCTCAGCGCGGCCATCCAGGATAACTACCTCGTCGCCGCTCTCCAGGTGAACGGAGCATGACCTGTCGCGGTCGAGGTTCTGGGCCTTGAGTGATTTAGCGTCCGTTGCAAAGTGGATGCGGCCCTCGAACCAGAGTCCCCACACCGGTGAAACGTGAGGCCGACCGTTCTTGCGTGTCGTAGCCACCCAGTAGTTGCGAGACTTCTCGAGCCGTGCGGTCACCCATTCCCATGCGATTGGGGTGAATGTCACACCATCTGCGTTGAGACCGTAGCTCTCCGGCATGGCCGGTCTTTCGGGACTGGGGAAGCTGGAATTAGCCATATCTATCCTGAGTCTGCGTGCGCTAGCCGAACCACGCGGTCACCTTACCGAGGCCGTCGATCTCAACCTCAACCTCGTCCATGTGATTAACCCATCGGGTCTGCACAACACTTCCAAGCATCACAATTTGGCCTCGATGCAATGACTCGCCGCGATCGGTGACAGAGTTCGCCAGCCATGCCAGTGCTTCCAGCGGGTGGCCGAGAATATCTCCACTGATACCGGTTCCAACCACTTGACCATTGATCCGCATCTCGCCGCGAAGGTTTTCAATATCGAGATCGCGCAATGACGTAACAGGATCTCCGAGCACACAGCCAGCGCCGAAGAAGTCATCTGCTATCAGTGATGGCGTGTCGATGGCCTTGTAGTCATCCCAGCGGTCATCCACGATTTCGATGCCAACGAACAGCGCCTGTACCGCGTCAGCTACCGTGTTACGGGTGTGACCGCCTGCGCGTTCCGTGATATCCGCTCCGAGAAACACGGCAAGTTCTGCCTCAACACCGGGATGCAGGTACGAGGCGTGCTTGAGCATGCCCTCCTGGAAGTAAACGGATGGCTGGTACAACGCCCCCGCACACGGGTTCGGTATGCCCAGGAACTCTTGCATCACCGGCGTGGTGCAGCCAATCTTATAACCCACTATGCGTCCACGCTGATTGGCGGACAGTATGCG
>JAURLM010000265.1 GCA_030831265.1 Chloroflexota bacterium | reverse complement strand
CTAGCTCAGCGTCAGCAGCCATCCGCTCTTCCTGTGCCCGTCGGTACTCGTTACGTCCTTCCAGGATTGCATCCGCAACATGGGCGGCAAGCAGTCCAACGGAACGCACAGCGTCATCGTTACCGGGGATGATGTAATCAGCGTCATCCGGGTTACTGTTCGTGTCGAGAATCGCGACGATTGGGATATTCAGGCGACGTGCCTCACGGACGGCGATGTCTTCCTTCTGCGTGTCAACAATGAAGAGGATGTCTGGCAGACGGTCCATCTCCTTGATTCCACCGAAGAACTTGTTGAGACGGATGACCTCGGCAGCAAGGCTCTGTGCCTCACGCTTTGTCTGTGTCTCCACCGTGCCCTTGGCAAGTGCATCTTCCAGGTAAATCAGGCGCTCAATACGCTTCTGGATGGTCTGGAAGTTGGTCAGCATGCCACCAAGCCAGCGCTGGTTTATGTACCAGGCGCCGCAACGCTGGGCCTGCTCACGCACAGCCTCTTGCGCCTGCTTCTTGGTGCCAACCATAAGTACCTGTGCGCCGTTGGCCGAAGCCTTGCGCAGGTAGTTCTTTACTTTCTCAGTGGCCTCAACGGTCTTTGCAAGATCGAAGATGTGTGACCGCGCTCGCTTGGCGAAGATGTATTTTTCCATCTTCGGATTCCAACGCTTTGAAGGGTGACCGAAGTGAACCCCAGCGTCGAATAGCGTTCGCAAGTCAAGAGGCCTCTGAGCTCCGTCTTGCTGCTCGTTTGCAGCGGCGGCCGGATTCTCAGCAGTTGTCAACGTATTGCCCCTGTGTCCGACCAGTTGCGACCTGGCCAGTCCAGTGTGTGTTTAATGCGGATCAGCCAACACAACAAGAGGCGGAAAAGCCCGCGTCCGTAAAAGTTGGTCGAGTCCAGCAACTAAGGATAGCACAGTAGCAGTGCAATTCATTCGTCAAAATGGGCGTTAAGAACAGGAATGAAGCAGACTCTACCCTGACTTACCCAGCCCGTTCTTCTATCGGCCATTCAACCTGGGGAATCGTGCGGCTGTCGCGTGCTTCGCCAACAATGTCATAGAAGTGCTGGAACATACCCAGCACATGCTCACTCAACGCACTCGGATCCACAGCCTGACCGGCGGGTTGCGAGAGGAGGCGAACCACCTGCTGAACTTCATCAGCATTGAATCCAGCTCGCTCCAGCCCAACCGTGTTCGTGGTGAGCATCTTGGCCGGATTACCTACAGCCGTGACGGCAGGCAACACGTTACGAATCACAACAGCACCGACACCCAGCATTGTGTATTGCCCAATGACGTTGCGCTGATGGGTCTGCACGCCTTTACCGAGGTTCGCTCCCTTGAGGATTTTCGCGTGACCACCCGGACTGCAGTGGTTTGAGAGGATTACGTGATCTTCCAACAACACGTCATGTGCTACAGCACAGTGCTGCATGATGTAGACGTCATTTTCGATACGCGTCTCAGCACCTGTCGGCAGGTTGACGCTGGTGAACTCTCGGATGACGTTGCGATTGCCGATAACGACCTTGTGAGCAGCCTGTTCGACCGGGTCAATCTCCTGGAACTCGAACTTGTGCCTGCTGTTTTCAGGCAATGCGCCCATAAGCACGTGATGACCAAAATGGTTACCACTGCCAATCTCAACTCGGCCAGTCACAATCACCCCGTCGCTGAAGAAATTATTGTCACCGATGACAGCTCCGGGGCCGATCTTCACACCGTCGCCAAACGTGTTGTTCTTACCGATTACTGCGTCAGAACTGATTGAGTTGGTTGCCATTGGGTCGATTACCTGGAAATTGAATTTGTTCCGGCGAAAATTCGCGCCATCAAGTCGTCCACATCACCACACTTAACAGTCCCGTGACCCGCCATGATGATCCAGGCACGATGCAACTGATGTTATTTAAGGATAGAACGATGTCATTGTCTGCCTGCTTCTATTTTGTCCCATCCCAAACGGTCTTTTTGGGTCAGAAAACAGGTAGTCCCTAACCGCACCTACTGCGAAATCCAACCGTTTGCCAGGGCGACGGCCACTGCATGTGTGCGTGACCTCGCCTGCGTTTTGGTAAGAACAATCGTTACTTTGTTTTTCACCGTTTGCAGTTCAAAACCCAGTTCGTGCGCTATCTCCCGATTCTTGTCCCCATTGGCGATGCGCTGAAGAATATCCGTCTCGCCATCAGACAGAGGACTGCGCTTTGCGCCCCGCTGAACGCGTGGGGCTGGACGTGCTCTCATGGCGGAAACGATCTTCTCCACCCCGTTCGGATCACTAACTGCGCTGCTCAGCAAAGGGCATAGACCGGAGCCAACCTGCACCACGTATTCCTTCAACGTGCGCTCGATTGACCCTGTTTCTGACGGCACTACAGCCCAGATACCCTGCTGCAACATGTCCACGACTGTCGGACTTTCGTCTTTTGCGCGACCCAGATGCGCTGCCGGCTCACCCACGATAATCCTGCGCAAGGTTTCGCCGTTCGCAAGCGGAGTGCCAGGACCAGATCGCCCCGGTGAATTTTCTTTCACCACAACGCTGACACCCGGCATGCGCCCCAGAACTCGCCGCACGTCTGCGGCCAGTAATCGGTCATGAACTTCAACTACAACTGCCATTTGTTCCATCCATTAGAGCAGCGGGCAATACTGAACCGGAGAGCAAACCTGAACGCATCGAATCCTAGGTTCACACAGGCTTCTCAGTCAAAGTCAATCGAAGAGTTCCGAGCGCTATCAAGAACCTGTTGGCGCAAACTTGCATCGAAACTACGCGGGATAGAAAGCCAGAACGTACCAATAGTCGTTCTATCGTAACGGGACTAGACTTGTAACCCGGCAACGAGCACCAGGGACGAGACACTTACATGGGTCAACAGGCGACATACCAGGATGACCAGCCGCCATCTTTCCAGTTGGACAAGTTCTGGCTCCCAGGAGCAGTTGCCCTACTCGTTATCGTAATGGCAGTAGCTGCCGGGTTCGTCATTGGCCCCGGCGGCAACACAATCATCGGCCAGTTCCTGAACCTATCCAGCGGCTCCACCAACAAAATCAGCAACGTTAGCGTATGGCTGCCATTCGGATTCGCGTTCGGCGCAGGCATGGTCGCCACAGTCAACCCGTGCGGATTTGTGATGCTGCCTGCGTACCTGGGGATGTACGTCGGTGACGATACAACTGACAAGTCTGGACCTGATAGCCGCGCAATGATGGCCCGGCATCTCGTCAAGGCAGTCTACGTCAGCGCAGCACTGGGGCTCGGCTTCGTAGTCCTGTTCGGAGCAGTCGGCCTGATGGTTTCGGCCGGGGCACGCTCAGTTGCCACCGCCTTCCCGTGGATCAGCCTCTCACTCGGCTTCGCCATGACGCTGCTCGGTGCGTACCTGTTCGCTGGCGGTAAGCTCTACACCGGCGTTGCCCAATCCGCCGCCAGCCACATCGGCGACCCTCGTGACCAGAGCCTGCGCGGCTACTTCCTGTTCGGCATCAGCTACGCAACCGCGTCACTCTCATGCACGCTGCCAATCTTCCTCGGCATCGTCACCGCTTCACTGGCATCGGACGGCGTAATCGGCGCGGCTGGCCAGTTCCTTGCATACGCGCTCGGCATGTCGTTCGTCATCACGGTGCTGACAATATCCATCGCCATCTTCAAAGGAGCGATGGTCAGCCAGTTCCGCAAATTGATGCCCTATCTCAACTCAATCTCAGCGGGCATCCTGATAATCGTCGGCGGATACCTGATCTTCTACTGGTTGACCGAAGGCGAACTCATCCGACACTTCGGTGCTGGCTAGGTAGGATCGCCAGCGACCACCCTGGTCATATCTCTGTCATCCCAAGCGAAGCCGAGGGATCTTACTTACCGCTTGCATAGACTCCACGCTCCAGTGCCAAACGGCCCTGTCGTTGTTTACGGTCAGATCCCTCCGCTGCGGTCGGGATGACATGCGTTTCACACCATCACCGCGGCGTAGGACCAACCGGCGATCTTCTTGAAAAAGAAACCGTTGATGTCGGCGTTAACCGCCCATCTCCTTGAAAAGAAAAAAAGCCGGGCGCAGTGATACGCCCGGCCTTTTCATCAACTCGTCGGAAACCCGTCGCTGAACTATGCGGAAACCACCGGGTTGTGCAGCACACCAATCTTGTCGATCTCAACCGTAACGTCTCCGCCGGGGTTGATCGGAGGTGTCGTGCCGGACGTGCCCGTCCACAGCATGTCGCCAACCTCGAGGGTCACGTACTTGCTGATGAACGAAATCGCCTGTGCCGTCGTGAAGATCATCTCTGACGAGTGGCACTTCTGCCCTTCGACGCCATTTACCAGACCGCGGATGTTGCAATCCTGCGGGTCGATGTCGGTCACGATGAACGGTCCGGTCGGGCCAAATGTGTCGGCAGACTTTGCCCGCCACCACTGCTTGTCAGCGTTGGGGCCGGACTGCCATTCGCGTGCGCTCACGTCGTTACCAGCTGTGTAGCCGAAAACGTGGTCCAGGGCGTCTGCCTCGGAAACGTTGCTGGCGCGCTTGCCAATGATTGCCACAAGCTCGGATTCACAGACCACGAGGCCTGCGTCCTTCGGCAGCTTGATGGGGTCGCCGGGGCCAATGATGGCATTGGTGTTCTTGTAGAAAGGCTCTGGCCGGGTGGGAGCGTTTGCGCCCAGCAGGTGAGAACCGTAGTTCAGGGCCAGGCAAAGCATCTTGCCGGGGTTTGGGTTCGGGGCAAGGATCTTGATGCTGTCGAGACTCTGCGTTGCGCCGGTCTCTTTGTAGTCCTGGCCAATTGGCGAGTTGGAAATTTCCTTGACGGTGTCGCCATCGACGATGCCGTACGCAGCGCCGCCGTCCTTCGCAAATCGAACGAATTTCATCTTGTGCTGTTGCTCCCGGTTGCTGATGTGTTGCAGCGTGCTGGCCTGTGCCGATTTTTTTCACCCGCGGTTGTTACGACCGCCCGGCGTGACCATCCTCAAACTGAGGTGACCGCAGACCACGGCACAGTCTACGTGCGAGAACCCTCAAACGCCAGTGAGGGAGATTAAGTCCATCTACCCATCGCACGCCGAACATGCTTCTGCATCCCTGCCCCACTCACCTCCACCCTCCCCGCTCACGCGCTAAACTTGCGGCCAACACCGCACGTCAGCTACGGAGGCTTGAAAAAAGATGCTTGATGTCCTGATTACCAACGGAACAGTCATCGACGGAACAGGCTCGCCCGGAGTCCCCGCTGACATCGGCATCAAGGGCGACACCATTGTGCAGGTCGCCGCTCCCGGCCAAACAGGAGCCGAAGCCGCAACGACCATCGACGCCGCGGGCCGAGTCGTCACCCCCGGCTTCATCGACCTCCACACACACTCCGACTCCTCGTTCCTCATCGACCCGCACGCCGACTCCAAGCTGACGCAGGGCGTGACGCTGGAGCTGTTCGGCAACTGCGGCATGAGTTTCTGCGCCCCGCTGATTGGCATGGCGCGGGATCAGTTCAAGGACCGCATGGACCGCTCCGGCGACACGCTTGAGGCGACGTGGACGGACTTCGATGGCTACCTGACCGCACTTGAGAACGCTGGTTCAACCATCAACGTCGCAACGCAGGTCGGCCACGGAACCGTGCGCGCTGCGGTGCTCGGCATGGACCCACGCGCACCTGACGCAGCAGAGCTTGACCGCATCGTGCAGCTAACAGCGGAAAGCCTGGACGCCGGTGCGCTCGGCGTCTCGACCGGCCTCTGGTACGCGCCCGGCTCCTATTCGCTCGCCGATGAAATCATCGCCTACACGCAACCGGCAGCAGACCGCGGCAAGCTGTATTCATCGCACATCCGCTCGGAAGCCGACGACCTGTCCGGCCTGTTCCCTGCCCATGCCGAAGCCATCGAGATTGGTCGGCGGACCGGAGCACGCATCCAGATTTCGCACGTCAAAGCGGTCGGACCGAAATTCTGGGGTCGCGGCAATGAGCTTCTCGAAGGCATGCACCGCGCCCGGCAAGAAGGCATCGACGTTGCCGGTGACCAGTACCCGTACGCGTGGTCGAGCACCGGTTTCTCCGGGGCGATGTTTGGCCGATGGGCGCTGGTTGGCGGCCGCAAGAAGACGCTTGAGCGGCTTTCCGACAGCGATATACGCGCCCGT
>JAURLM010000264.1 GCA_030831265.1 Chloroflexota bacterium | reverse complement strand
CGAGCAGGCGTTTGATGGCTGAGCGTAGTCCTTCGACGTCACCGGGCTGGTAATACAGGCCGGTTTCACCCTCCATGACAAGTTGCAGTGCAAGTTCGCCTTCGGTTTCAGCGACGATGACTGCCTTGCCCATTGCCATCGACTCGTAGATTACGAGCGAGCCTGCCTGGCCACTTGTGGGGATGAGTGGGACTACTACGAACATTGATCGGTCGTACAGGTCTCGTAGCTCATTTTGTGGCAGACGCGTGAACTTCACGTTGTCAGGCGCTCCACCAGCAGGCTGCTTCGCCGGGTCAACCCACGGACTGTAGGCGGCAATCTGTACCTGAACATCAAGATCCCGAACTGCCTGTGCCAGCGTTGCATAGTCCCTGACCAGCAGCCCGGCACTTGAGATGAGTGGTTCCGGGGTTCTATCACTGGGCTTCCACCAGTGATGATCTGCCGGGTGCCTGACCAGTTTGACCTGTTCCTCGGGCACGCCGACCACTTCCACGAAACGCCGCGCTACCGCAGGGCCGTAACATACGAAATAGTTGATGTGGCGCTGTAGGTTGAACATGCGGAGCAGTTTTGCTCCGTACCCGCCTGACAGCTTGCCGTGACAGATCAGGACATGTCCTTTTTTCGTCCTGAACAGCTTGAAGAGCAGGGCGAGGAAAACGCCAATGCCGTCAAGGTCCATGACAATCACGTCATAGTCTTTGCGTCGACGCCATGCTAGCCACGCCGAGCTGAACAACTGCCAGAACCTGCCAATGGAGCCGAACCGTCCGTATCCGATGGGTTTCTTGGGCTCAATAAGACGGGCATTGAGGCGTTCCCGCAGTAGCAGGATGTCATGCCGAGGCATGGCACCCGTGCGTATCTGCTCCTTGCGTTCGGGCGACACAGGAGTGTTCAGGAATATCGCAACTCGTTTGCGCTGTTCAGTCATATATCAGGCTTTTACTCTCGGACGTAGTGTCTTGAATTGCTGGCAGCACATCCACGTGTACCAGTTAATGCCATTCTCGCTATATTCGCAGGTAATGCTCATGCTGACTCTGGCTAATTGGTCAAGGCCGGTGAGACCGCAGTTTCAAATGCCCACTCTGGTCAGCTAATTCGTAGCAGGAAACTGTGATGGGTACCTACATCTGTACCGGGATCTGGCCGTCCAGTACCTGGTCTGGCCTTCCCTGTTTGCGCAACACGTGCGTATTCCCGCGGTAAACCATTACCTCGGCTGGTGTCGGGTGACTCAGGAACGCCAGGCTGCTGGCACTGTATCCGTATGCGCCACTGTAAAAAACACCGATGAGGTCACCGGTTTCAACCGCAGGTAGCTCCAGGTTTTGACCCAGGATGTCCAGCGGCGTGCAGCAAGGCCCAACAACAGCCGCCGGGTCTTCCATATCACCGTGTAGATGCGTCAAAGCGGCGATTGGATATGACTTGCGGAACACCTGTCCAAAGTTACCGGTCGCCGTGATGTGGTGGTTCATGCCACCGTCAGTCACGATGTACTTCTTGCCCCGTGACCACTTCACGTCAACCACTCGTGTCACGTAGACACCGGCTTCGGCGACGAGGTACCGGCCTAGCTCAATGATGAAGCGAGTTCCCGCGAATGCAGTCTCGCCTTTGGCTTCCTTGATGAGTTCGCGGTAACCGGCGGCAAATAGATCAAGATCGAATTCTGGCGAGTTCTCGAAATACGGGACGGCAAACCCACCACCAAAGTCGAGCTCCTGCAAGGGTTGCTCAATGCGCTCTGAAACAGCACGTCCAACCTCAAGCGTGTTGCGGCAGTTGGCGAGGATAGCCTCAGCGTCAGTCATCTGGGTTCCCGCATATACGTGAATTCCGACGAACTGGAGGTTCGGATGTCCGGAAAACCGGTCAAGGATACCGGGAACCTGCTCCTCGTCGATGCCGAACTGCTGTGGGCCACCGCCCATTCGCATTTGGGCGCCTTTAAGCGCGGCCGCCGGGTTCACTCGCAAAGAGACCCGCGCAACGGTTCCGTGCCGAGCCGCGATTTCAGCGATGCGCTCGATTTCGCCTGCGGATTCTGCATTGATCGCCGAGATGCCCATCGTTATGGACGTCTCAAGCTCCTCCATGCTTTTGCCGGGACCGGCGAAGATGATCATTTCCGGTGCGAATCCAGCTTTCTTTGCAAGCAAGAGTTCGCCAATGGACGCAAGTTCTGCTCCAACACCTTTGTTCGCCATCAACTGGCAGATGCCGAGGCTTGGATTCGCTTTGAGTGAGTAGAAAATCTCGGTATCGGAACCAAGTGCGCTACGAAGGCGATTGATACGTGCCTCGATAGCGTCGCCGCTGTAAGCGTAGAACGGTGTGGAGACCTGGTCTGCCAGCGCAGATACCGGTGTCGTACCGAACAGAAGCTCGTCGCCCCCGCCACTGCCACCGGACATCACCGCCGTCAGGTGATCGACTTTAGCCTTCTGCGTACTCACGCTTCAGGGTGCTCCTGTCCATTTTTCCGCTGGATGTCCGAGGCATTTCCTGCAGGATGTGAATCTCTCTCGGAACCATGTAGTGCGGCGCTTTTTCCACACAGAAATGCTTAATCTGCTCTGCCGTGCCGTCCTTGCTGCCGTCTAGTGTCACAACAGCAACAATCTTGTGTCCAAGAACCGGGTCTTTCTTGCCGAACACAGCCGCTTCATGAACATCAGGGCTTGAGCACAGCAGGTCTTCGACCTCCTGAGGGCTAACGCGGTAGCCTTCAGTCTTTATCTGTTCGTCCCTGCGGCCAACGAAGTACATGTAGCCGTCTTCGTCACGCGTGACGAGGTCACCTGAGTAGACCACAAGGTCACGGTCTAGTGTTTCCTTCGGGGCAAACGGGTTCGGGCGATATACAGATGAAGTTTTCTCCTCATCACCCCAGTAACCCAGCGCAACCGTTGGTCCGCGGTGCACCAGTTCACCTACTTCACCAGGAGCTGTCTCACGGCCATCCGGCGTGACTACCCAGATATCGGTATCAGGAATCGCCTTGCCAATACATGACGGCCCGCGATGAATCTGATCAGGTGGCAGGTACGTTGACCGAAACGCCTCGGTCAGCCCGTACATCAGGAATATCTTCGTGTGCGGCAGCATTTCCTTTAGGCGGTCGAGGTGCGTGCCGGGGATCATGCCGCCAGTGTTGGTTACATAGCGGAGTTCTGTCAGCGGCTCGCGTTCAAGGCTGCGCTTCAACTGCTGGAGAACAGCCCATAGCGGCGGAACACCGGCCAGCCCTGTGATTGCGTGGTCTCGCAGGTTCTTCAGGATGTCTCCGGGCAGCAGCGAACGCTGGAGCACCGACGTACCGCCGATGCGGATCATCGTGAGCAACTGGTTCAGCCCTGCGTCGAAGTTGAACGGCAGCACACATAGAACACGGTCATCAGCTGTGTTTTCGAGATACGTGTTGACTATCTGCGCCCCGGCCACAGCGTTCGTGTGCGTGAGCATGATGCCCTTGGGACGACCGGTTGACCCGGATGTGTAGATGATTGTGGCAAGGTCACTGCTTTTGGCCGAAAGCTGCATCACAGGCGTGGCTGCGGACATCGCATCAGCAAGGGGCTTTACGGAGTCTGCCCACTGGACATCGGGTGTTTTGTTGCCGTGAGCAAAGACGGCCCGGACGCGGGGCAGCGGCTCATCCGGCAGCAGCCCGGTGTCTGCGATGAGCAAGCTCACCTGGCAGTTGTTCATGATGTGGGTGATCTGGTCCGCCTTGAGCAGCGGGCTCAGGTTCACGAAAGTGGCGGCAGCGCGATTGATGCCGAACATGCTGACGACCGATTCCCAGCTTTTCTCCACCAGCACTCCAACGCGGTCGCCTCGCTTCACACCGTTCGCCAGCAGGGCAGCAGCCAGCTTGCCAGCCTCGGCATCAAGCTGCTCATAGGTGAAGGAACGGTCACCGTCGATCACAGCAATGGTAGCCGGATTGCGTTCGGCGCTGTTCCTCAGCAGGTGATCCAGCGTGAATTCAGGAAGAGACATCATCTATGCCCCGAGTTTGCTCTCGACGATCGACGCTACCGTTCCCAGCGTTCGGAAGTTCTCTTCGTTAACAAGTTCCGGCTCGATCTCAATGCCGTACTTTTCCTCGATGAACATCACCAGCTCTACTGTTTGCAGAGATGTCAGGATGCCATCTTCGATCAGTGCATCGTCCGGGCCTACGTTGTTGTTTGCACCCTGCAACAGGTCTGACTTCACGAACTCTGTAATCTCACTAACAACAGTCATTTAGATCTCTTGTTCATCCAACCAAGTAGTCTTTACCAACAGCGTGGCTGGCTTCACTGTCACCGTACGTGTATGACCAGTTTGAATCACTGGCAGCAATTTGCATTGCTTCATCGTCGCGTAACTTGACCAGCAGACGGTGACCTGAACGGTGCACGAATCCATGCGACTTGAGAATATTTTCGGTAGCCGAATGTTCACCGGTGACGGAGTGGATCACCACGGCCCACGCACCGGATTCACGAAGAGTGTTAACCGCGAACCGCATTAAGGCTGAAGTCACCTCGTGTTTGCGATCACCCACAGCGTGCAGGTCAAGGATTCTGCCGCGCCGATTTCCCTTCGGGTCTGTTTGGTCCAGGAGGACAACGTACCCTTCAAGATCACCGTCGGAACCCGTGACAATGCCGATACGTCGCTCAGACTGTGGTGAGGCTTTGCCGTAGCGCCATTCCATGTAGCGGAGATCACGTGCGACTGTCGCCTGCTGTGGGCCGACTTGCCGTCGGTAGAGACGTTCGAAACGTTCGTCGAACTCCTTGATCTCAGTAACGGCAATTCCTTTGCCTGCAGGGCGGAATTTCAACATATTGAACGTTCGCAGTAACGGGTTCGCAGCCCGGAAAAACCCAAGTGGAATCCGTTTCAACTGGCGTTTTCGCAGCGCTCGTGCGTCCACGATCCGGATGAAGCGCTTCATCTCACCCACATCCTGCGCACCGAGCCAGGTTGTCACCTTGATCGTTGCATCCACATCATCAGCTGCAACCAGGTTTTCGCACTCGGCAAAAAACTGTTTCATCAGCTTTATGCCGTAAAACCGGGCATCCGGGTGAACCATGAAGTCACACGTTGTGTGCGCTATGTAGGGCTTTCCGCCGATGTTGTACGGCACCGGGATGGTCCCCAGGAACCCGACGACTCGTTCTCCAGACAGGACTACCCAGTGCCTGGTGAGGTCTGGATAGAGGTTTTCTACCTGTGACCAGTTCCAGCGGTCGCGGTACTTCACGGCGGCATCGGCGCCAAACACGTCTTCGTACAAGGCGAAAACCTGGTCCCGCATCGATTCATCGAACGGAACCACGCGAGTCGCGGGTTTCCTCACAGTGTCTGCGGTGGCAGTGTTATTTGGCTGGATGTTTGCCATGTTCTTAGATGAGAATCACCAGGTTGTTGGCAATGCCTCACACGCAGTTTGCGTGCAGTGCGAGAGCGGTCACGCTAATGAGCTTGTTTACTTAAGGACTCGGTGTCGAGTTATCTGTTGCTGCATCAGCTACTGCCAGGACTGTCACTGGATCAATACCAGCGAATTCGAGCTGGTTAGCGTCCGGCAACGCTTGTATCTCCGGGGGCTCAGCGCCCTTCAACGCGTCCACGATAAGCCCGTCAATCACCATTCCGTTCTCATCCGACAAGCGAACGCTGATCTGCCATGACTTCGGGCATCCATCTCGCTGGACGGTCTTAACCAGCACCCGGTTCCAACCAGCTTCAAGCGAGACAGTTTCCTGGAACTGGTCAACGTAGATAGAAGGTGCCTCGCCATACCTGTCGCCACTAGCGCTAATGCACCCGTCCTGGCTGAGCACCTGTTTGTCTCCAACCCAGACAGCGACCGAATCAGAGCTGCCTACTCGAAGCACAGCTTCCGTGGGCTCTGGCGCGTACACATATGTAGCGAAATAAGCGACGCCGGTCGGGTAGTTACGTCTAACGCTGGCGACGTTTGAAAACGGGAATGGTGAGATAGCTTCGCCAACCATCACGACTCCAGGGACAAGATTGTCCCAGTACAGCCAGTGTCTTCCGTCTGCGGCTTCTTGCCCCATCTCAGGCATGACCTGCACCTCATTACCGAGGTAGTCCTTTCTAAGGCGGAGGCCATCATCTTCATTGAAGAACGGGCCGGCAACCAGCCAGTCCTTCACATAGCTGAGCACTTCGGGAGAGGCGCCATTCGCATACCACTCTGCCAGAGCCGGACCCAGAGTGAAGTCCGATACCAGGTGAGTGTGGTACCAGTTTGCCTGTCCGGAATAGCCGATCAGAGTCCCTTTGGTAACAGGCTGGTTGTTCAGTTCTGGCACAACCGACTCCAGGTGCAGAATCTGCAATCTTGGAAAGACTTGCGATTTTGTTCCTGCTATCTGCACGATGAAGTCAAATCCTCGATCTTCGAACTGGACAATCCCATCGCGCCATGCATAAACCGGAGTGCCGCGTGGCATTCCCAGGTCGATGGCACCGTGGTGGAAAGCGTCCTGGCCGAACGTACCCTGAATGCCCTGGTAGTAGACGTTATCTGAACCCTCCTGCCAGATCAGGTCACCGTACGGCCATGTGAACTCTGAAGGATCAGTCATCGGCACCCGCGCGTCAGCCAGGATAAGCCTGGCGTCAGTTGATGTAGCTCCCCCATCCCGAAGGTGGCCATCATTGAATTCCTTGGTCATGGAGACCCAGACCTTGAGGTTTTCGACAATCCACGGACGCCTCAGGTATGAGACTGGGAGTTCTTTGACCACTGGATCACCATCCGGAGGCGTGACCTCTACGGTTGCCGTTGACCAGATGGTCAGTCCCGCTTCGCTGTATACCAGGTTTGTACCAAGCAATCTGACGGTGTAGGCCGATCCGTCTGACATCAAGAACCTGCCGCCTTCTCCGACGTTCAGTGATACTGGTGTGGCAGGAAAATACTTGGCAGCTGGTGGCAGTGTGGTGCTAGCCGCCACCGGTGTTGCCGTCGCTGTCAGCGTAGCCGAGGCAACCGGTGTAGTAGCAGGGGTTGATGTGCCTGCCGCAGCCGTTGCTGCATCTTTAAAGATGTATGGCTCTTCGGTATCGCCAGAGGAAAGGCTGGTCAGGATGATCGTGGCAACCAGTATGACTGCGATCACCGAACCCGATATCACAGCCTTGTTCATCAACAATCCTCACATACGGTAGTGGATACATCTGCATTACGACCGACAGCCATCCACGTATTCATTGGAGCCAGGAACCAACCCAATTACAACCAGAATGCAGCGCAGTGGTGAACTGAAGTTTAACCCGTACTGTTGCGTTCACACAGAACCAAACGGGCCACTGACTTAGCCATTAGGGCCGCGCCGCATGGGGGATCGTCGGTGATGTGTCCCCGGCAGGATTCTCGGCAAAAGTATGCCGGGAATCCACACGTTACCGAGTCAAGGTTCCAGTTTGTGTTGTCACAGCCAGATTAGTCATGGACAATGCGCCGTTCGTTGTCCAGATTAGCTCATGTGGGCCAAGCACCAGCGCGGGGATTCCGTTGATCTGGAATGAGATCAGGTCGCCTGGATCAGCACCTTCGTCGACTGTTGTGGATGGGTCGTCTTGATAGAGTGCCATCAAGCCGAACCGGCCTTCTGATACAACCGTAAAGTGCCCGATCAGTACTCCGGCTGGGTCAAATGCGGTTATCACATCGCCGATCTGTACGGGCTCTCCGTTTACCAGTGAGCCGTCGCTGAACATGTTCATCCATGAAAACGTTGGATGCAGCGTTAGTGATGTAGAGCCCTGGGACTGGGATTCCGATGATGTTGACGGAACCACTACTTCGATCTCTGCAACGCCTTCAATTTCGGAGACAATCGGTTCGTCCGAGGGCTGAGAAAATACCGGACTATCAGAGATTGCACTCTCTGCGACGATACGTGAGGAATCCACTGGTACTTCACGCGGCCTGTCAAACAACCCTGCGTAGACCGGGCTGTCAATTGCCCGAGGTATCACTACCTGTGCCCCGGCACCGGGTACCGCGGTAGCCTCATTGAGCAATGGTGAAACCTTCACGCCAGCCACAATGACCGCGCTGATTATGAGCAGCCCCAGCATCAACCTGGGTGACGATGTGGCGTATGAAAGTAGTCCAAACATTTTCTTGGCCTCGTCCTGCTTACGGGAATACCAGCATTGCTGGTTCAGTCATGTGAATCATGTATCCGCGCCCTGGCACCAGTTCAACCAGTGTGTTGAATTCAGATGGCAGTGCAGGGAAGAACGACTGAGCTTCTACGTCAAAGCCGCGAACTTCGTCATACTTCCCGGCAATAGAGCTGAATGCCAGTCTTACGGGCCATTTCTCGTCGATCAGGAATGGAATGATGTTCCAGCCAGCGGACAATTGGATTTCGGTTCTTGGGTCAACCTTGTCACCGAGAACGATGAGTGTCGCCGCAATGTTCATCTTGACCCAGTAGCCATGGTCTGTTTTGATCTCTGTCAATGAGTTTGACTCACGACCGTGCTTGTATGACACGGCGTCACCATTGATGATCGTCGCTATCTCTACCAACATTCCGTCAAGGTCTGCGAACACTGATTCCACGCTGCGGTCTGCTGGTAGCACCTGGAACGAAACCAGGTTCCAGCCATTGTTGAGGCTGATTACTGCCACATCCGGTACCGGCGTTGGTGTTGGCGTGGGTTCTGGAGTTGAAGTGGACGTAGGCTCCGGAGTTGGCGTCACCGTAGGCTCAGGGGTTGGCGAAGACGTAGGTACCGGCGTTGGCGTTGGTGTCGGGTCGTTCCCCTCGTCTATATCTGGCGTAGCAACAACACTGGGAGTCGGAGTGACTGTTTCGTCAATATCCGGGGCGTCAGACGGTGCTCCGCTGGTTACCGGCGTTGACTCTACGGACTTAATACGGACTATGTTTGAAAGCGTCCCAGACGTGCTCATTCCAGCAGCAGTAATTGACCTGACCTGGAAGCTGTAATCCACCTCAGGTGTAAGCCCGTCGATGGTTATCGACGTTCCATGTATTAGCTTGTCGATGAAATACACCTTGCCGTCTGGTGTGGTCAGCACTCTGTAACCCGTGACAGGTGAACCGCCATTGTCAGACGGAGGTGACACCGTGACGATAACGTTCTGGCCCTGGACGACTGCGGTTACTTTGCTGGGGGCGCCGGGGGCTTGAGGGCCAGCCGGCGTCGGCGTCGGCGTAGGTGCCGGAGCCGGTATGAAACCGCCGCCACCACCACCGCTGCTACCACCAGCACCACTGGGAGTAGACGTAGAAGTTGGTGCAGAGGTCGCTGTGGGTTGGGGGGGAGATGTTGCGGTTGCTCCTCCGTTGTTGACTGAAAACGTGGCGGTCACTACCTTCTGGCTCCCTCCATTCAGTGTTATCACCACTGTGATGGTGTGAGTGCCGTTGGACAATGCCGTTGTATCGAACGGATTCGCCGTGTTGTCCCAGAAAGTACCAGCTATGTCGAATGGCGCAACACTCTCCGTTCGTAGAGGAGAACCCGTGCGGTTTGGATCATCCACATAGAAACTTACGGATTGCGTATTACCTTCTGGTGACGTAAACACATAAATGTTTCCGCTGACCGTTTTGCCATTTAATGCGACAGCGTTCGTGCGACTTGGAGACGTGCTGTAAACCACGTTTTCGGATCCAGCGGGTATAGCCGTGGCTGTTGCTACCGCAGTTGGTGTAGAACCTGGTGCTGTGGTAGCCGTTGCTGTTGGCACAGGTGTTGGTACGGGTTCTGTAGTTGGCGTGGGGGCCGTGGTAACTGTGGTTCCGGTTGGTGTTGGGTTTTTGATCCAGTCCATGAGTTCGCCGTTTGTGACGACCTTGATGGGCACTCCAGCAGCCTGCTGCTGTTGGATCCAGTCTGCGATCTTTATGACGGCGTCGCGGTTTGTTGGCCTGTTTGGTCCGTACTTCCAGTCATGCATGCACAGGGAGACCGGTGCGTGGTTCCCGTTGATGGAGTTCTGGATGATTCCAATGACAGCGTTTGCGTATGCGTCTGATTCTGCCGCGGTAGGCGTTGACGGTATGAACTCGGTGTCACAGTAAGAACCACCGTTCAGGAAGTGCTGTGGCACCTGGACCATGCCACCTGCGACTGGCAGGTAGTTTCGTCCACTTGACACGCTCATGTCCCATGACGCTGAACCTGGCCATGACACGTCCATGGTCCCGGGGAACCATGCGACTCCCCCGTTCGTGTCCGGGTGACCGGTGCGGTGTGACGAGTGGTACAGGTAGCCGAGGTCTATGGCCGCCTGGATGGCGTCCTGCGACATCTGGTCCTGGTGCGTGCGTACACCGCGGCGGCTGAATGTACGGCCGTCGTCAGGGTCCATTCCCGCTGTGACGAGGATGTTGCGCATGACCATGTCAGTGGCCTGCCATGTGTCGTACCAGTCGGCGTATGTAGATAGCACGTTGGGTCCGCGCTGGTGGTTGCAGAGTTCGTTCCCGTCACGGGCGATGTCCTGCCACAGTGCGAGTTCCCATGCCGAGTCAGCAGACTGGTCTCCCATGATGCAGAAGGTCATGTTCCACGGGGTTCCGTCCGGGTTGGAACGTCCCTGCATCACGCTTGCGAGGAAGCTGACTCCGTTGTCAGTCGAATCACCAGAGTTATCAGGGTTGTTGTCATCTGAACCGAAGGCAACAAGTATCGGCGTCTGGTTAAGTGCCAGCGGCGATGTTGTTGATGGTGCAGATATCCAGGGCCGGGCCGGGCGTGGGG
>JAURLM010000263.1 GCA_030831265.1 Chloroflexota bacterium | reverse complement strand
TTTCCGCTCATGGATGCCAACGTAGAAAACGGTTGCCTGCAGGTGGTTCCGGGTTCACACACAGGCCAATTGCTAACGCACTGCCCCGGCTACAAGGAGACTATTGGGCTAACCATCCCGACTACACTGTTCTCAGAAGGTGCAGCAATGCCCGTTCCGCTCAAGAAAGGCGGAGCACTGCTCCTGAACAAGCTCACTGTTCATTCATCGCTTCCCAACGTCTCGGAAAAAATCCGGTGGAGCTTTGACCTCCGTTATCACCCCGTTGGGCAACCAACGGGTCGCAGCGTCTTCCCCGGCTTTGTCGCCCGCAGCAAGTCCAACCCCAAGAACGAGCTGCATGACGCTCGTACGTGGTACATGATGTGGAAAGAGACGCGCGACGCGCTGGCTCGGTCAGAGCAGCCACGCTTCAACCGTTGGGACGGTGACGACCCATCCTGTGCCTGAGCCTGTGATTCCCTTGCCTAGTTGATCTGCCCAACCGGGTCATCACGGTGTTCTGCAAGATGCTTTCGCATCCCGTCCAGCAGCGTCACGGTGGCACGGACGTAGGTCACGCGGTCTGACAGCAGGTGCTTACCAGCCTCCCTCGCCCGACGCTCAAGGTCGGCGTGCGCTGCCTTCACCTTTTCATGGCCAGGCTCGCCCGGTACACCCAGCGAAGATGCCATGTCGTTCTGCCCAAACGTGATGCAGTGAATCCCTTTGACGGCAAGAATCGCGTCGGCATTGTCGATGCTTGCTTGGCTCTCGAGCTGGGCAATGACAAATATGTTTGCATTGGCATCTGCGATGTACCCGATATTGCCACCGAATTGATCCTTCATCGTCGGCTGATGGTCATAGTAATGACCTCGACCCGGCCCCCACGAACGCTTCCCAGCAGGCGCGTAGTAGCAAGAATCAACAAGTACCTGCGCCAGGGCACCCGACTCGACCCCTGGCCCCTGGATACCCTGCACACCGCGGGCCAGGTAATGCTTGATCGGCACGGGATCGACCGATGGCACACGCGCTGTCACCGTCATCCCGGCCGCATTGGCAACGCGGCAGATCTCGTCAATCTCGGACAGGTCAAAGTGGCCTTGCTCGCCATCAAGGTCAACGCCGTCCATTCCTGCAAGTCGTGCCAGTTCTACCAGTTCGGTTGACGGGAAGTGCATCTGGAGGAAGTGGGCTTTGCGTCCCTGTTTATTCGCAGCAAATATCCGGTTTTCTGGCAAAGTAGAGCCTCCACGCAATGTCGGGTGTTCAGGCTGGCGAGTATAACGGTGTGGCTATTCTGCGGATACCTGACGAACGGGGTTCGCCTCGCAGCACTGGCACGTCTAGAATTCAATTCCTGTGAAATACAAAGTGAACAGAGAACGTCCTGTCTAATGGAACCTGAAATCTTAGAAATCTACCGGCGAGCCGGGAAGATTGCGTCAGACGCCCGCAACTGGGCCGCTGAAACCATCAAGCCGGGCATGTTGTTGCGTGAATTGCAGGAGGGTGTGGAGAATCGCATACGTGATGCAGGCGCACTTCCTTCATTCCCGGCACAGACAAGCCGTAACAACATCGCTGCCCATTACTGCTCATCGCCCACCGACGAGACTCGTTACGAAGAGGGTGATTTGGTAAAGATCGACATCGGTGCGCACATCGACGGCTATCCCGTCGACACCGGAGTGTCTGTTGATCTTTCCGCAGACGGACGCTGGAAGACACTGATTGCGGCAGCGTCCGATGCACTGGATGCTGCAATCAGCACGGTTGCCGATGGCGTGACCGTTGGCAAGGTCGGCACTGCTATCGAAGAGACCATCGCCGCTGCCGGCTTCGAACCGGTATACAACCTGTCCGGTCACGGCCTCGCCCGTTGGGAACTACATTCGACACCGCAGATTCCCAACCATGCGCAGCGCGGCGGTCCAAAACTAAAAACCGGGATGATGTTTGCCATCGAGCCGTTCGCTACGCCGGGTGAGGGATATGTCGAAGACGAAGGCAACGCTGAGATTTTCCGCCTTGAGCACGCACCTCGCCCTTCCAACAAACTGTACGCGCCCATGATGGAAGCACTGGATGAGTGGCATGGCCTTCCCGTGGCGCTTCGCTACTTCAACCATTTACCTCGCAAACCTGTTGAACGCACGATCAACGAGCTTGTGAAGCAGCGGGTGATGCAGGCATACGCCCCACTGGTGGAGATTTCTGGCGCATACGTCGGATGGCGAGAGCACACGATCTATCTTGGCGAAGACGGCCCTGAAATCATCACCGCCTGAGTTCCGCAAAATGGCTAAAGCGGAGGGTGCAGGTTGTGATGATTCGTGGCACCTTCGAACGCGCATCCAGCCTGCACAAGTAGTGGTTCGCTCAGGTGATGCCCTACCAGTTGCAGCGATGCAGGCAGGCCGTCATCGGTCAGACCGGCTGGCAGAGTGATGGTTGGCAACCCGGCATAGTCATGTGGCACGGTGAAGCGTGATGCCCACGGGTCTCGATCAGCGGGAATTGGCCCGTACATCTCTTCAGGCGTCACCCTGTACGCTGCCTTCGCAGTTGCCGGACAGGCCATCAGGTCTATGCCGTGCATGGTGTTCCGGAGTTCACCGTTGCAGAGCAATCGCAGTTCGTGGGCACGAGCGTATTCGACCGCCGAGTAGTTGGATCCACGACGCAGCCACTCTCGGAACCACGGCCCGTACTCCTCCGCTCGTGATGGATATGTTGCAGCGTGTGCAGCAGCGGCTTCGGCACCACAAATCACTGGCCATGCTGTCATGTACTGCCGCAAGCGTTCCGGCATTTTGACAGGAACAATTTCCGACCCAAGCTTCGCCAAAACCTCTACGCCGTTGATGACGGCACGGGCGAATGACGGCTCCATGTCTTCCGTCGTGTATCGCTCGTCGTAACCGATACGCACGCCCCTGACATCTCCGGAAGCACCGGAGACCATGTCTGGAACATCCGACATCAGGCTCGTCGGGTCGTTTACGTCATGCCCGGAGATTGCCTGTAATACCAGTCCTGCGTCACGGGCTGATCGCGTCAGCGGACCAACGTGGTCGAGTGACGGTGCAAGATCCATGACGCCGTAGCGACTAACTCGCCCCCATGTTGGCTTCAGGCCGACAGTCCCGCAGACCGCCGCAGGATGCCGGATAGAGCCACCCGTGTCACTGCCGAGTGTTGCGAACGCTAGTCCAGCAGATGTTGCGGAGCCTGAACCACTGGAGGACGAACCCGGCCAGTGAGATTCCCTCCACGGGTTTTCCGGGAACGCGAGGGCGGGGTTGTATCCGCCCATGGCGCCTTCGGTCATGACCACCTTGCCCAGCAGGACAGCACCGGCGTCTGCCAGTTTGGAAACCACCGTGGCGTCAAACTGCGGGACGTTGTCCGCAAAGACCGCTGAACCACCCTTGGTCACGATATCCCTAGTGAAGCACAGGTCTTTGACAGCGATGGGAATACCGTGAAGTTCACCACGGTACTTCCCGGCGGAAATCTCAGCCTCAGCGCGCCGGGCCTGTTCCATCGCCAACTCATCAGTGATCACTTCATACGCCCGAAGCTTCGGGTTGAGCGCATGAATCCGCGCCAACATGACCTCAGTCAGTTCAACTGGCGATATTTCACCGCTTTTTACAGCAGGAGCAAGCTCACTGATGGTCGAGTAATGAACATTTTCACTAAGTGGCATGTTGGCTGTAATAAGACCTTTTGAAACCTAGGAGAAAGCGAATTCGGTGCCTACACCCTGCTCTACCGCCTGCTGGTAAACCAGTGCAGCGCAGGATATGTCCTGGATAGCCAGACCCACGCTCTTGAACAGCGTTATCTCGGAATCGTTCTCGCGTCCCGGAATCGTTCCGTTGACCACGGCTCCAAGATCACCATGAATTTTGTCTGCAGAGTATGCGCCTTCTTCGATAGGAATCTGCACGTCACCCGCCTCAGCAAGACATGCTTCTTTCTGATCACACACCACTTTGGATTTGACAATGGTCGCCGTATCCAACTCCCGTACACCGGGAGCGTGTGAGCCGATGGCGTTGATGTGAACGCCTTCCTTCCACCAGTCAGCTTTGACTATCGGGTTCGCTGCAGTCGTCGCCAGTGCCACCACATCGCTGTTCGCTAGTACATCCTGCGTGCTCGAAACCAGTCGCATCGGCACGCCGGTTGTCGCAGAAAGCTCATCGGCGAACGCCTTACGACGGTCGTCACGGTCAACGGAGAACGACAGAACTTCATCAAGGTTCGCCGCTTCACACATGGCAACCACCTGCGCCCGGGCCTGCACGCCGGTTCCGAGGATGCCGCCAATCTTTGAGTTTTTTCTTGCGAGATGGCGGGTTGCCACACCGGAAACTGCGCCTGTCCGCACAGCAGTAAGGAATCCACCGTCCATGACTGCCAGTGTTTGCCCCGTCTGGTTGTCCATCACGATGATCGTGGCAAGAGTGGTCGGCATTCCGTATTTTTCAGGGTTGCCCTTGTACACGGTGACAGCTTTGACTCCTAGCGCTCCACCGGATTTCAGATACGAAGGCATGAACGCTATCCATCCGCCAACCTTCTGGTCGATGAGCACCGTCCTGGGTGGCATCTCAGCAGTACCGTTCGCCAGTTCACTGAACGCGCTTTCGACAACGTCGATCGCCTTGGACATAGGCAGCAGTTTCTGGACGTCAGAGCGGGAGAGGAGCAGTGCCATTTCTTATTTCTCCGGGAATTCGATCGGGGTTTGAGCGCTATTCACCACTGGTCAGTATCAGATGCCGGGGATTATAGCCCGTGAAAACCAATCAGCCGGGGATTCCACGGAGGATCATGAGGCCGGTTATGACTATCGCAAGGGCAAGAACCATGTTCAGTCTCGCCAGCATTATCATCCTGCGCCGCATCGCCATTACCCCGGCAGGACGCGGCGCACCCGGTGCCAGGCCATCCAGTGCGACTGCAACGCGCGGGCCCAGGACAAAGTCATGCACTGCACTCAACGCCAGCAGCAATGCAACGAGCACATACTTGACCAGCAAGACGCGGCCAAGATCGCTGCGCCAGAATTGCGGTTCATCCCACCGCGCAAAACCAATATCTCGCAACTCCAGCAGAACGGCCCCGCTCACGACCATTGTCAGCAACAGCCCCCATGCCAGCCCACGAAACCGGACTGCTGCCAGCCGTACAAACCGCAATCCCAGCCCCGGTGGCTCCATGCCTCGGCTGACCGGCACCATAACGACTGCGATGAACAGTGCCCCGCCGACCCATATGACCGCGCTGAGGACATGCACCGTCACAAGCGCAAAAGTGATGTATTCCTTCAATGCCTCACTCCGGGTCTCTCTCGGGGGCCGATTTGGCTCTGACTGGTGCCAGTTTGGACGCCACAGAGCGTCCGCGCTTGGTTTAATACACATATATGACAACTTCAAGACCGGATAGTGGTGATTTCAACAGAACACGCGAAGGGCAGGAACGTCCACCTCGCCGAGAGTTCCCGCACAGGCCTCCACGCGAAAAGCCTCCCGTAAAGTCCGGGGAGCCCGAATGGTCAATGCGTATCGGTAAGCGAGTCTTACCGCCCGGCACGCCAACCATGCGCCTGTTCATATCACTTGCGTTATCGTCGGAGGCAATCGAAGAAATTGCCACGTTCATCAACGACATGCCAGCCATGGCGGGAGACAACGTCAGGTGGACGCGGCGCGAAAATGTACACATAACGCTGCTATTCCTGGGTGATACCCCAACAGAGCGAATCCCCGAAGTTGAAGAGCAGTTGGAACTGGCGGCGGCAAACACGGCGCCATTCACTTTACGGCTTGGTGAGACAGGGGCATTCCCTTCGTACCATTCGCCCAAGATCCTCTGGATCGGGCTTGATGGTGAAGTGAAACATCTGATGCAACTGCAGGGGCGCATCGAAGGTGCAATGCGGTCGATCCATTTCCAGCCTGAACGACGCCCATTTACTCCGCACATTACAGTTGGCAGGGCTGAGCGCGACCTCGAGCCACAGTACGCAGGCGATGTCGGGTTCAGCTGGAGGCGATCTGTCCTTCCGCCTGAACGTGCAGCAATCCCGGTGACTGAGATTCAGCTCATCCGCAGCCAGTTTCAAGATGGTCACGCTGTCTACAGCAAACTATTCAGCGCTAAGATCGGTGATTGAATCAGCAGCCTGGGCCAAATCCCGGTTCAAGTTGACTAATTACATCATTCCAGCATCACGGTTACACTAATATCGATATCGAACACGCTTTGACGAAGACGAGTAAGCCTGTAAGCGCGTGAAAAGCGAGTCCGGCTGGTGGAAGCGGACCACGGCACAGGCTGAACATCACTTCTGAGCGGCAACCTGAACGGCGCATGCCGCCCTGTAAGGAACGCCGGTCTGGCTGACCGTTACACCGGCCACACAAGAGCCTGCTTTGAGCGTAGCTACGTGATTGGCAGGAATCCGGGTGGTACCGCGGGAAGTATTTTCATTCAACCCGTCCCAGAACAAATCTTGGGGCGGGTCTTTTTTTGTCCGGCAAACATGCGAAAAGGTAGCAACGTGACCACAGGTAAAAAATTTGAAGCCGTCGACTCAAAGGTCGATTTCATCGCGTTGGAGCACAGCATCCTCGGTCTATGGAAAGACCGGGATGTGGTGAACCGGTACCTGCACCGCAACGATGGCGCATCGAAGAAATTCCCGTTCATGGACGGCCCAATCACAGCAAACAACCCGATGGGTGTCCATCACGCATGGGGCCGATCCTACAAGGACATCTTCCTGCGTTTCCGCAACATGCAAGGTTACGCGCAGCGTTTCCAGAACGGCTTCGATGGCCAGGGCCTGTGGGTCGAGGTAGAGGTAGAAAAAGAAAAAGGGTTCAAGTCGAAGCGTGAGATCGAAAGCTACGGCATCGACCGCTTCGTCGAGGACTGTAAGGCCCGCGTCCAGATGTTCTCTGAGCGGATTTCTGAACAGTCAAAACGGCTTGGCTACTTCATGGACTGGGACAACTCGTACCAGACCATGTCTGACGAGAACAACTACACCATCTGGCTCTTTCTGAAACGCTGCGCCGACAACGGCTGGCTCTACGAGGGCGAAGACGTAATGCCGTGGTGCCCGCGCTGCGGCACCGGATTGTCCCAGCAGGAAATTGTCACCGAGGGCTACCAGGAGATTGTCCACCCCGGATTTTTCTTGAAGTTCCCACTGCTAGAACGCGAAGGCGAGTCTCTGCTGGTTTGGACGACCACACCGTGGACTCTAGTTGCCAATGTGGCCGCTGCTGTTAACAAAGAGAACGACTACGTGCTGGTAGAAAATACGTACACCGTAAACCGCGAAGAGCGCACCGAGAAGATCTGGCTTGGAGCGCAACGCCTGCACGTCCTCAAGGGTGAGCACACGGTGATGGAAACAGTAAAGGGCTCAGAACTTGCAGGTTGGCGGTATAGAGGACCGTTCGACGAGGTTCCCGCACAGTCGAAGGCGAAAGATGCCCACCGCGTGCTCGAGTGGGAGGACGTTGGCGAAGAAGAGGGAACAGGCATCGTACACATCGCTCCAGGAGCAGGTGCCGAGGACTTCCGGCTGGGCAAGGAAAACGGCCTACCGATCATCGCTCCGCTGGATGACTCTGGCGTCTATATGACCGGCTTCGGATTCCTCGACGGCCGCCCGGTCTCCGAGGTCAATGACGATATTTTCGATGACCTCAAACGCAAGAACGTCTTCTACAAGGTCGAAAAATACAAGCACCGCTACCCCATCTGCTGGCGATGCGGCACAGAACTCGTCTTCCGGCTGGTCAACGAGTGGTTCATCTCTATGGACGAATTGCGCCCCCGGTTGATGGAAGCAACGCGCAAGATGAACTGGATTCCGCCGTTCGGCGAAGCCAGGGAGATCGACTGGCTCCGCAACATGGGCGACTGGATGATCTCCAAGAAGCGGTACTGGGGACTGGCTCTCCCGATCTGGAAGTGCGCCGACTGCGGCAAGTTCGAGGTGATCGGTTCCGATGACGAACTCAAGGTGCGCGCCATCGAAGGATGGGACGCTTTCGCCGGGAATTCACCTCACAGGCCGTGGATCGACAATGTAAAGATCCAGTGCTCAGGCTGCGGTTCCACAGTCAGCCGAATCCCCGACGTTGGCAACGCGTGGCTGGACGCGGGTATCGTTTCATTCTCCACACTCGGCTACAGGCATGACCGCTCCAACTGGGAGAAGTGGTACCCGGCAAAGTGGATATCGGAGAGCTTCCCCGGCCAGTTCAGAAACTGGTTCTACTCACTCATCACCATGAGTGTTGCGCTGGAAGGCCAGCCGCCCGCAGAGAACGTCTTCTCATACGCACTGATGCGTGATGAGAAGGGTGAAGAGATGCACAAGTCCAAGGGCAACGCCATCTGGTTTGAGGAAGCCGCAGAAAAAATGGGCGTGGACGTGATGCGCTGGGTCTATTCACGCCACAACCCGGCATCCAACTTGAACTTTGGATACGGCCCTGGTGACGATGTCCGAAGGCAGTTCCTCATCCCACTGTGGAACATCTTCTCGTTCTTCACAACCTACGCGGCGCTCGATGGCTGGACAGTTGAGCAGTCTCTGCTTAACCAGAAAGCGGGAACGCCGCCGTCCGACGAGTTGACGGAACTGGACCGTTGGATCATCTCCGAAACCAACCTGCTCATTGAGCGCGTCACTGAATACATGGAAGGCTGGCGCATTGAGTACGCAGCGCAGGCTATCGAACAGTATGTCGATGGCCTGTCCAACTGGTACGTGCGGCTGTCTAGACGACGTTTCTGGAAGAGTGAGAACGATGGCGACAAGATCGCTGCTTACTCTGCCCTGCACTACTGCCTGACAACACTCACGCGACTGATAGCGCCGTTCATGCCGTTCGTCTCGGAACAGATGTGGCAACAGCTCACAGTCGGGCACGATAAGAACGCGCCGGACTCGGTTCACCTCGCAGACTGGCCAGAAGCTGATAAGTCGCTAATCGACGAACAACTCTCACGCCAGACACAACTAGCCATCAAGCTGGCATCACTTGGCCGCTCAGCGCGTTCACAATCACGCCTGAAGGTACGACAGCCACTTGCAGAACTACTCGTAGAGGTCAGGCACGACTGGGAGCGTGAAGCGTTGCCAGTGATTGAACGCCAGCTTTCGGACGAACTAAACGTAAAGGGAGTCAGAGACGTCACTGGCAAGGGCGGACTTCTTTCATACGAAGTAAAACCCGAACTACGCAGTCTTGGCCCAAAGTACGGCAAGCAGCTTGGAGACATTCGCCGCCTTCTTGGTGAAGCGGATGGTGCGGAAATCGCTCGCCTCTCAGAATCCGGCCAGCAGATTCAACTTGGAGAATTCACCCTGGAGCCCGGAGAGGTACTTGTCGAACGTCGAGCGGCTGAAGGTTACGCAGTTGCGACAGACGGCGGCTACACGGCTGCTGTGAGCACTGAGGTTACTCCAGAACTGCGAGCGGAAGGCATTGCGCGTGAAATCGTCCACATCGTGCAGAATCTCCGCAAAACGGCAGGACTTGAGATTTCGCACCGCATAAATCTCGGTATCGAGGCGGAAGGTGAGATTGCCGATGCCCTGCGCACCTACACGATGTACCTGATCCAGGAAACGCTTGCGTCATCGTTCCAACTGAACTACCGGGTTGCCGGTGGTACTGAGGAGACTCACGACCTAGACGGTGGCAAGGTCACAGTGTCACTTCGGCGAGCGTAGACCCGCTGATGACATTGGTTACAAAGCCCGACCGGGAATTATCCGGCGGGCTGTTGGTCAGTCGAGTCCGCAGTGTGCAACGGAGTCAGGAAATCACGGAAATCCGTGTGTTCGTTGGTGAACTGCTTGATTTGAGGTTCGGCACGCCACCATACCGGTGTGCTGAACGGTTCACCAGATGAAGCGAATTCGACAACCTGGTAGAGGACTTTTTCATCGACAAATACACGGTGGTTGGCTACCACGGTAATAGCCCCGTTCAGGCCACCGTTGAACGTCTCATCTTCACCCCGGATGACGAGAAATGCTCCATCAAGGAACGCCGCACCGCCATTAAAGTCATCGAAGTTCATTGGCTCAGCGGAACGGGCGGCATAGAGGCTGATCGCAGCAGCTGACACACCATCCCTGACAAATATCCTGTCACCCTGTTCAGTTTCTTCACGCAAGACCTGCGCTACAGCTTGAATCCCGTAGCCATCGTCTTCAAAAACTCCCGGTCCGTGTTCTAGCGAAAGCGCATATTCACGTAACCCGGACAACGCATCTGTGAACTGATTCGCCGGGTTAAACACAGCCTGTTGCCATACGACTCCGGCCATCGCGATCGACACCACGGCCATCGCGATCATTCCCTGCGTGGCGACAGACTGCAGTTGCCTCGTGACCTGCGACCAGCCATATCCAGCAATGACAAGAAGCAACGGCAGAATCAGGATGGGATGCTCTTCAACCGGCCCCACAACCAAAGCTGGGATGGCAAAGGCAACAACAAGCCCCAGTACGGCGAAAAGCACCGTCCGGCGTTCGTAACGATGAATAACGGCTTCCGCAATACCAACAAGCACAAGTGCAAAAACGGGAACGCCCACGTAGACGATCCAGGAGTCGAAGAAACCACCCACGTGTATGCCAAACCGGGAAGCCGCGCCCCCCGACATGCCAGGTAGTTCAGACAGTGCCATGTTCGAGTAGATAGCAGAGATCATCTCCGCAATCACGAAGTAACCGATGACCAGTCCCAATCCGGTGAATCCCGCGATAACAACATCTCGTCTGTTACGACGCACGAACCATGCGATGCCGACAGCCGCAAGAAGCATCGTCACCCCGGCACTTACGGTCAGCGCAGCGGCTGCGAACGCAAGTGCGGAGAACACCAGCCATCGCCTCACACCGTCATCCATGTACCGGAGCAGGAAAATTGCACCAATGAGTTCGAGCGTCATGAAAACGCTAGCACCAGTCGCAAGTCGGTTGATCGCAAACAGACCGGAACCAATCAACAACATGCCAGCGAAGGCCGCCGCTCTACGTCCAAAGAATCGTTCGGCAAGAAGCAGAAGTACCGGCATCTGAATCGCACCAACAAGTGCGTACGGTAGACGCCACATGAACTCTCCAGCAGGCAGCATGTGAGCGCCAACAACAGTCAGCAGGTACGAGAGTGGTGCCGCACCAGACAAAAACGGCGCACCGAGAGCAACCGGGTCATCGATTCCGGAAGCCAACCGGAATCCCAGCAATATGCCGCGAGCCTCAGCGTTGCCATCAGTGAGTGGATACGCGCCAATCTGCCACAAGCTCAATCCAAGCCACAACAGCATCAATGATCGAGAAATGAACCAGTATCGGGAGAATCGTTCGGAACGCGTGAGGCTCGATGTGACGGGCTCGAATCCAGAACTCTCAGCTGCTCGTTGTATCGTCACTGCCCACCAGGCTTTCAAATGGAACACCGCGTAAACACGTACATAACCATTGAAACGCCCAAAGCGAGGTTGAACCAGCGAGACTCAACGCAGTTGCAGGACGGCTGTCCCACATAGGTCACTCGGCAGAGCGCGACTATCTTCGAAACGCTGGGCCTTCTGCACCTGCGGGCCAGTGGGGATTAACAGCCGCGCCTGTGGGGATTGGCAGCGGCAAGCCAGGAAGCGAAGGCTTCGAACGGATACGGGCAAGATTGAGAGACAACTCTTCATTCTGCTTCTCCTGCTCACGCGTCGCAAGATAGAACGCCCACCGAGACGTGATCTGTGCACCTACAAGCATGATGATCGCCGATACGTAAACGAACACCATCAGCACGATGATGGCACTGACACCGCCGTAGATACCGTTCGCCAGCCCGGCAGCGTTACGGATATAGAGAATGAACACCGCTTTTGAAATCTCGAACGCTGCCGCTCCCAGCAACGCAGTAGGGAATACCTCTTTGAAACGTAGTTTCGTGTTAGGCAGCCACCAGTAAATAATCAAGAAAACCAGGAACGAAAGCAGCGGTGGGCTGAGGCGAGCGATCTGTGCCCAGAGTGCTGTCCCGGAGACCGGAGTGTTCGGAGCGACGATGGTCGAGACTTCCTGAAAGAAACCGAAAATCGTGGTGATCGAGAATGAGATGATCAGCAGCAGTGACGCACCAACGAGCAAAGCGAAGTCCATGGCCTGTTCGATTAGGAACGGCCTCGTCTTGGAGATGCCCCAGATCGTGTTTACGCTCTTGCGAATAGAACTAAAAACAGCCTTCGACGCGAAGATCAGTCCCAGCACCGCAACGGCACTGGTCACACCACGGCCAGCACGCAAACTCTGGAAGAAGTTTGAAAGGAATTCATCACCCTGCTCCGCAAGCACGGGGATTTGGGTTTCAAGACCGGTAATCAGGCTATCCTCGAAATCCTTGATTCCAAGGAAGAACGAGAAAATCGTGATGAGCGCCAGTGACAGTGGAAACAGCGTGAAAAACGCGTAGAACGCGATGGCTGCGGACATGTACGGCCCGTTCTTGTCCAGGAACTCGTTAAAGTTGCTGGTCACGAACTTAACGAACCAGACAGGCCCCTGGATCAACCAGATCGCCTGAGTTTTTTGGAACAGTTTCAACATATCCAGTTACCGGGTTTCCCCGCCGATGTTATTCCACCGATAGCGTCACATTGTAACTCTCCTCAATACAGGTACTGCGAAAGACGGTTTTCACGCAGATTGACCCCGGTATGCACCCTGCTATTCTCAACCCTGTAACGTCAGGGCACAGTCAGGCTTCAGCAACGAATAAATCGTCGTATGCTTGTACGTCCGCATTGATAAACCTGAATACAGAACGCTATATCTCCATTGAAAATCAGCCCCATTCTCCTGTTCTTGCTCCTCCTCCCTTTGGCGTCTATGGCATGCTTCTGGCAGTCTGACGAATGCCCTACAAATTCACGGGCAGCAGTACCAACACTGCTGGAAGTCGTGCAGGATCCAGACTCACTCGTGGTCACGGCAAAGATCATCGATCAATCCGATAACGAGCAATGGTTCACTCTGGAGAGAACCTATATCACCAAGAACAACCGGGTCGTGGTGGTTGGAACTGACAAGCCAGCCCCGGACAGGAAGACGCTTCCCCTGGGTAAGGAGATAGGTGGCACAGTCATCATTGACGACCGCGGCATCTTCGAGGGTCAAAAACCAACACCCGGGCTGGAGTATTCCTACACTGTGCGAGCATGGAACTGTTACGCACAGTCACCACCATCCAACGAGATCATCATCACGTCGTTGTTCCCACGCTAGCGTGAAAGGGTTAACCGCTTCCTCGTGATTGCAATCGTCATCGAACGCATTTAGCATCCGGTGACCATTCGAATTCTGGTCGAATTCTGGAATTTGGTCACTTACAGCACGCGGCTTCTGCGAAATGATTCGAAACAAACTGGCTCGCATGACACTACTGCTGGTTCTTGTAGCCGGAGCGGCATGCAGTTCCAGTAGTTCTACGGCGACAACTCCATCTACAAGTGCCCCTGACGATGGCGAGGACATCGCTGTCGAGACTCGCACAATCCGTCCTGGTGAAACATTTACGCCAGACTCATTTACGGCGGCGGGATGGAAGAAATCCAAGCAGTACTCAACCGAGACGGTGCCGGACGCTCAGGAAATCTGGTACGGCTTCTTCGACCAGAAAGACATAGAAATTCGCTTCTATGCCAGCCACGCAGATGCCTTGCAACTGGGTGCACCGGTCGCTGAAACTGCCATCATGGAAAACGTCAAACGCTCACGCGGCGGGTTGCTGCTGGACGTGAGCGGTGGCTCATTCAGCGCTTATAACGCATACATAGTCGCTGGAAACGCTATCTTGCTATGCGAACTAGATATTTCGAGCTGTGAAGCACTCGTAGACAACCTGCCTCAGGTTGCCCCCGCACGCTAACCCAGATCACCAGACCTGAACGCACCGATGTAGTTCATGCAGAAGTCGTCATTGCCCATCAACATCTCAGTAGCGAACTGAACGGGCTTCGTACTCATATCCATGTCAAGAATCTTCTGCACGTCGAGGTGTATCGGGTCGACTATGCCGCTATCAGCACCGTAGTCGATTGCCAATCGAACAAATACCTCATTCACCAGTTTTCTGTTTGGCAAGCCAAACGAGACGTTGCTCATGCCGCCGGTGATGTGAATCTCCGGGCCAAACTCTTCCCGAATCATGCGAATAGCGTTCAAACCATGAGGCCCGTATTCACCTGAAACCGAAATCGGGAAGAACAACGGGTCAACGAAGATATCGCTTAGCGCAATTCCTTTCGACAGGGCAGCTTCAACAATCCGTCCAACATTCTCAAGGCGCTGGTGCTCATTCTCCGGCATACCGTCTTCTTTGGCCGCGGTTACTACCACCCGTGCCGAGTGTTCCAGCACAAGATCCAGTGCGTCGATACGCTCCAATGCAACAGAGTTCAGCATAGGACGCCCCGCAGAACCATCGTAAGCCTCGAACCCGGCTTCGATAATCTCTGATTTCGAAGAATCAATACTCGGTGGCACTGTTGCGATTTTCTGAACGTGCCCAACCAGCCATTTCATAGCTGCGATTTGTTCTGGAAGACGGTAAGAGAATTCATCCACGTTCAGATCCAGGAATGCCGCGCCAGCTTTGGTCTGGCGGTGCACCTCTTTTTCGATGTAACTCACACCTGCAGCAGCTTCGTCAGCGTCTTCGTTCATGCCCTTCCAGACCGCTATCATGAAGTGCTTCAGTTGCCCTTGCTCATATGGCTGTGTCTTGGTGAAATGCCCCGGTACACGCATCAGGAGCCGGTTACCGTCCGCATCCCGGTACTTGATCGCATCAGAACCGTCATCCAACTTCTGGTGGAAGACACCACCCAGCTTGACAATCCGTGTCGTATGAATGTTTTCGCCAATGATGACGAAGTCTTCGGGGGCGTCAACAACTCTACTCATGTATCTGTTCCTGCAATCTGGTCTGTGCCACGGTGTTCAATCGCATAGCGAGCCGTGAGGCCGGACAACTCGAATATGAGTTGCTAAGGATAACCGGCTCTGCATGTTTACGAAAAAATTCGGTTTACTCTTCCGGTTTTGGCTGAGCGTGATGGTCACGCCCCATAAACGTGTTGGCCCATGCGGATGTCCCGCGCAGTGACGCGTCTTTGAAGACGATTGGTCGTTGAAGCATGGCCTTCTCCTGGCCCAATGGCTTCAACCGGTCATACGCCCGCAGCCAGATGCACTGCTTGTCCAACACCTCGCAGTAACCGGCCTTCGTACCCCCGCACGGCCCGTTTCGCTGGTTCTTCACGCACTGTGATTCCGGACATAGATACGCGATATCTGGTAGCGAACAGTCTCCGCAATCCTGGCATGAATAAACGGGAACCTTTGCGATCTGCTCCATCGTATGTGCCACGCCGGAAAGAGTCTTGGATTTCTCAAGCTTCTCATACACAGCATGGCCGAGTTTAAAACCGCGGGATTGGCTATCGAACAGGTGGTCATGGACGAATTTTCCACTACGGAACGAAAATGGCAGGCTAAGCCGCTTCTTGCGCCGTTCACCGGGTTCGAGCGACTTCAAGTAGCGTTGATTGACGGTGTCGGAGCTAAGACCGGGGTTCTCACCCTCCTCAAAGTAATAAAACTCGCCCGGCTGCGGATAGTGGAGTTCCGCTGCAAATTGTTTCCAGTCATCCTGTGCAAAGGATTTTTCAATCTCAAATACTCGCGAAAGTCTCGGCAATCTAGGACGACCAGAAAGATATACGCCCCGGTAACCAAGACCTTTCAGGATTGCGATCTGCTTGGCGGCCAATTCAGAGAAAAATGCCCTGCCGCGATCTTTGGACTCTGCCTGCTTTCGAGCTACCGCAAGTAGATCATTGTTCACCGCTACGCCAGGGATCCCCCAGCGGTTGAAAAATCCAGCGGCGGGTGCGGTCAGGATGAACACTGACCCAAGCATTGGAATCTGAAAGCCGTTTAGCCTTGTATAACGAATCAGCTCATCCCATTTACGGGCATCGTATCCAATCTGAGTAACCGCCCATTTAGCCCCCGTCCTGACCTTGAGTTCAAGCTTCATGAACTGCGTCATCAGTTCGCCTTCAACGAGTTTGAACGGGTTCACAGCACATCCCGGATAGAATCCTGTGCTCGCCAGGCGTGCCTCTCTACCAACAGACCGCCATGTTTTCAGCGGCATACCTGTGTTCATTTCAGAGATCATCTTCAGCAGACCTGCTGAATCCATGTCGAACACCGGCTGGGCCTGTCCCGCATAGCCTTCTGTCGGATAATCACCTGACAGTGCAAGGATGTTTGTGAAACCGGTACTTCCCAACGCCCAGAGACGACTTTCAACACCGTTCCTGTTGTAATCCTTGCAGGAGACGTTGATGATCACTTCACGACCGCGATACAGGAGGTCCTGGCCCAGTACCTCTGGTCGAATGTGAGGATTGCCACCGGGATTGTCAGTGAGGGCGACCACATCCACACCTTCAAACTCCGATAGCTGACGAGCGAAATCACCCTCTTTGCGGGCAGCGTCTTCCATCGCAAGACCGCGGGATGTCTCAACCTCTACCGCAACCAGGAATCGGTCGGTTAATTCAAAAAGGTCTTTCAGCGGAGTGGTATTTTGCATATCAGTCCAAGTGGAATAAAGCGCATAGTGAAAGGTTAGCGGTGGTAACAGTTGACCAACTTCGCATGTTTACCTCGTTTGTGCAATTGCTGACGGGCTACACTGTTCGCTCCAGCGCTCAGAGTTACATTAACTGTTCACCGAACCCGGTCCAATTGCATTAAGAAGCACCTGAGACTTGCCCTCTACAGATTCTCCAAAACCAGGTGACGCTGTCGTCCGAAGGCCGCGCGCATCTGAAATAGCACCGGTATCGTTTGAGGTTAAGACCCGGACCGTTTCGGTTCGTGGGCCAACGTCTCCTCTTGTGCTCATTTACGGCTTCATCGGCATCATCGCCATTGGCACCGGCCTGCTCATGCTACCGATTGCCAGGAACATCGATGGCAACACCAGCTTCTTCAATCAACTGGTCACAGCCCTTTTTACGGCCACATCAGCCGTCGCCGTAACGGGGCTTTCAGTTGTCGACACGTACGAAGCGTGGACGTTCTTCGGGCAGGCAGTGATCATGCTGCTGTTCTTCATTGGCGGCCTCGGGTTCATGACAGGTGCCGCATTCCTAATGCTCATCATTGGCCAACGCCTGGGTCTGCGCGGCCAGCTGCTCCTGAGAGCAGGGCTGGCTGAATCCCGGCTGGGTGAAATAACGTCTCTCGTCCGAAAAATCGTGGTGTTTTCAGTTGCCGTACAGGTTGTGGGAACATTGTTGCTGTTCTTGCGCTGGTACGTATTCGGGCAACTGTGGAAGGACATCTCACTGGGTGAGGCGATCTGGCAAAGTGCATTCCACTCAGTATCCGCTTTCAACAACGCAGGCTTTGACATTCTCCCGGACGCACTTGTAGGCGGGGCAAGCCTGGAGCCTTTCAGGGCAGATATCCCCATCCTGCTCATTCTCGCCACACTGATTATCGTTGGTGGATTGAGTTACTTCGTGATTATGGATGTCGGGTCCAATCGCAAGTTCCGTCGTTGGAGACTGGACACCAAACTTGTGATCGTCGGCACAAGTGCGCTACTCATATTTGGAATGGGAGTCTTCCTTGCGTCCGAGTGGAGCCGCCCAGAAACCCTTGGTCAGCAAAGCGTCCCAGCCAAGATTGTCAATGCTTTTTTTCATTCGACAACGACGCGTACCGCCGGGTTTGCAACGGTTGACTACAACGAGATATCGCCTGCAAACCAGTTCACGACTGAAACGCTCATGGTCATCGGTGGCGCATCCGCATCAACCGCCGGTGGTATCAAGATCAACACGTTCATGGTGATCATTTTTACCATCGCCGCTACCCTGGGCGGCAAGACACGTGTAAACGCCTTCGGCCGTGAATTACCAGCCGCTATTATTCAAAGGGCCATGGTTGTTGGTGCGGCAGCCACAGCAATGCTCATGGCCCTGTTTCTCGCGCTGGTCACGGTGCAGCCAGACTTGGACTTCCAGAAAGCACTATTCGAGGTGATTTCTGCGTTTGGAACCGTCGGCCTAAGAACTGGTATCACCGCAGACCTGAACTCAGCTGCACGAATCGTGATAGTCGTCGCAATGTTTCTTGGCCGATTCGGGCCGCTAACACTTGCACTCCTGATGGTTGGGCGAGAATCTGACGAGCCTTATCGATTCGCCACAGAGCGGGTTAGAATAGGCTGACTTTGCTTCAGGCGGAATCTATTTCACACCTTGATCGCGTCTTCATAGAACAGACCCATGCCAGTTACCAATAGTCGACACATCGTCGTAGTGGGGCTTGGCCGTTTCGGCAGCAGCATTGCTCGTACGCTGTACCAACTTGGCCACACCGTAATCGCTATCGACAATGACGAAAACCGCGTACAGGCCATGATGGGGGAGGTGACGCACCCGGTTGTGGGCAACGCCACTGACGAATCCGTTCTCAGGGATTTTGGTGTCCACAACTATGACATTGGCATCGTCGCTATCGGCTCCAACGTCGAAGCCAGCATCATGGTGACCGTTCTATTCCAGACAATGAACCTCCCTTACGTAGTGGCCCGAGCGCAGTCAGAACTACATGGCAGCACGCTGGAACGACTTGGTTGCCAGAAGGTTGTCTATGCAGAAACAGAGATGGGAGCAAGGGTTGCACACAGCCTCTTCAACCCTGAAGTTGAAGAGTACCTGGAACTGGGCCCGTCATTCGGTGTTAGCAGACTCAGGGTCCCAGACCGGTTTTCTGACATGACGCTCAAAGAGGCCGGGTTTGCGGGCGTGCGGGACAAATATGGTGTTGCAGTCGTCGCTATAAAGCGCGGAAACAACATCACGCTTGGTCCCGATTCAGATGAGCGGCTCCACCGGGATGATGTCCTGGTCGTTGCTGGTAGAGACGAGCTTGTTGAGAGGATCTCACACTAGCCCATTCGGCGTTTCAGCCAGAATGTGAGCATCCGGGACAAACATGCAGTTCAACAAGGTACTGGTCCTCGTCACGGGACAACCCTCAGACAAGACCGCCGTGAGCCACGCCGCTGCACTGGTAAGGGAAAACCGCGGGAGGCTGATAATCCTGTACGTGATCCAGGTTGAACGCTCAGAATACCTCGACGCAGAGTTGCCAGAAGAAGTGGAAAAAGCGGAAGAAATTCTTGCTGAAGCTGAGTTGGCCGCCAATCTACAGCGCAACGTAATTGAAGGTGAGATGCTCCAGGCACGTGAGATTGGGCCAGCTGTGGTTCATGAGGCAGCTGTTCGTGACATCGACGCCGTTGTAATCAGCACAGCCTATCCCCGTACTCACAACAAGTTCTCACTGGGCACGGATATCCCATACATCCTTGAGTACGCTGCGTGTAACGTTATCCTCATCCGAGAAGAAATCGCAGGTGCAAGACCCGAACGTAGGCCACTACTCGGACGATCAGGATCTACCTCGGGGAAATGACGCCTCGGTGCAGGAGAAACTCCGCTAGATGAATGCGATCATACTTGGGGCAGGACGAACAGGGGCAATGCTAGCCACCTCGCTCGCAAACGCAGGTCACAAAGTGACCGTGATTGATATCGACGTGACCAACGCGGCTCCACTTCCACACAACCACGTCGAGAGCGGGGTTATATCGTTGCTCGAAGGGGACGGCACTCGGGATTCCATGATGGAGTCCGCCGGGATCAGGGATGCGATTCTGTTCGCTGCGCTTACCGGAAACGACAACATCAATGGGCTCGCCGCGCTAAAAGCCAAAATCACGTACCGTGTGATGACCGTAGTCGCCACTGTATGGAGTGGTGACCTGACCAGCGTCTTTGAGTCGCAAGGTGTGGCCTGCGTCAACCCGGCTCGCCTTTCGGCAGACAGCGTGATCGCCAACATCCCGCAGGTTCTGCAGGAACAATCTCCATCCCGCAGCGGAGAGTGATATGTACGTTCTTGTGATGGGAGCCGGCACCGTCGGCCTTCCTTTGATTTCATCGATTGTCTCCACCGGCCATGAGGTGCTGGCTATCGAGCCAAACCGACAGAATGCTGACACTGTACGCAGCAAGCTTGGAAGCATCGTTATTGACGGCGATGCAACGTCATCACGCACCCTGCAAAAGACCGGTGCGGCACGGGCAGACATATTCATTGCGACCACCGGGAATGATGCAGACAACCTTGCGGCATGCTTGCTTGCAAAGAACATGTTCAAGGTCAACCGCACTATTTCGATAGTCAACCTCCAGGAAAACGCGGAACTATTCGAACAGGCGGGGGTCGACATTGTTGTCAGCACGACGGATCTCGTCATAGCCAACCTCTCAGGTTCGCTACCGGCGCATCCGTTGGTTCGGCTAATGCCAATCAAGGGCCGTGGACTTGAGATCGTCGGCATAAAAGTTCCGGAGGGCGCTGTTGTAGTTGGAAAGCCGTTACGAGATTTGCAGGTTCCGTACGGCGTACACATGAATCTAATCATCTCAAGCGCGGGCCGCACTGAAGACCCGAAAGATGACACGATTATCGAAGCCGAAGATGAAATCATTGCCGTCTCCCCTGTTGAGTCAACAGAGGCACTATGGGAGACGTTGACGGAGTTGAGGTAATCGTGGCAAAGAGCGTTGCATTCCTGGGACCTGCCGGTACTTACACCGAAGAGGCTGCAAAACTGTATGCCCCCGGCGCAGATCTCGTCGCATGTGCTTCTCTGCCTGATGTTGTGGCAGCCGTTGACCGAGGCACCGTCGATGAAGGCGTTGCACCCATCGAAAACAGTATTGCCGGGTCAATTAACGACATCGTTGACGCCTTGATAGGTGCACAACGCGCACGCATCACCGGCGAGTTGCTGCTTCCTATTCACATCTGCCTGATAGCCCCTGAAGGTACCGACACAACGAACATTCGCCGGGTTCGGTCGAAGGCTGAAGCGCTGGGACAGTGCAGGAGATTTCTCCATCAAACGTTGCCCAACGCCACGCTGGAGCCTTTTGATTCAACAGCGGGTGCAATAGCCAGCCTGAAAGGTTCAGACGGAAGCGTGGCCGCTCTTGGCCCTGAGCAGGCTGCCCTATTGCACGGGATGAAAGTCATTCAGCAAGGAGTGGAGGACCGTAAGAACAACGTCACACGGTTTGTCGTCCTCGGCAGGCAAGCACCCGAACGCAGTGGCCGGGACAAAACGTCCATCGTGTTTGACTTCGATCGTGAAGATGCGCCGGGGCTGGTCTACGCTGCGCTCAAACCATTCGCTGACATGGGAATAAATCTGACCAAGATCGAGTCGAGGCCGACCGGAGCGAAGATGGGCGTCTACTATTTCCTGGTCGACTTCGATGGACACGAAACAGATGAGAACGTGCAGACAGTTTTCCAACTGCTGCAGCAACACACGGCAATGTTCAAAGTGCTTGGGTCATATCCGAAAGCACCGGCGCCGACCGTATAGATCAACTCTGACCCTACAGGTCCTCGTCAAAATCCAGGTCATCGTAAGGGTACTCAGGCCGCCGACCACGCTCTGGTGACATCGCAGCCATACGTTCGCGCGCCGCGGCAAACAGTTCGTCTGCCTTGTCCCTTAGCTCCTGGCCACGCTCGGAAAACATTGACCGTGTTTCATCACCAGACCGTGGTGCCATCACCATACCGGTGAGAAACCCGACGATCCCGCCAACAACAACGCCTGAAAGGAACCCGGCACCGGACTGTTGTTCTTTATCTGCCATCTGCAGTCTCCAGTCGAAAAATCACCCAGGACATACCTGGATCAGAACTATTTCCCTGATTCGCCCTTGTCGCTCTTTTCGTGCTGGCCATCCTCAGCCGATTCGGCTTTCCGACGACCAAACATTGACCCCACAGCAGACCTTGCATACGCACCCGCACGCATACCCTGGTTCACCGATGACGCAGTCCTTTTGACCGTCGACGCGGTGGAATCAATAGTCTCCATCAGGTCTTCAACACGTTTAACGCCATTATCGACACGGTCAACAATGCCCTTCGCCTTGCGGTACATAGCAATACCCAGGCCAAGTCCAACCAACAACGCGATAGCCCCGACCACCAGGAAAGTGGTGATGGCAATGTCTCTAATGAGCGCTGCCAGTTCTAGCGATGTAAAAGCTGTTTCCAAATACCCGGAGTCCTGTCCGTTATGCCACGCAGTCTTTCATTCACCACCCGGCATAACAATTCGATGCTAACAGCGGTGAACACGCTCGCCAATCCATACAAAAGTCACAACTGTGAGGGACGCCACGCAATTGACCATACCCTTACGTATCCTCACACGGTTCCGGGTGAGTGTTAGTCAAACATAGTACCCGGTTGACAGTTACGACAGAAATTCGTCTCGCGTCGATTCGCCTTGATTGCACTGATGTTCGTTCCACAACGAGGACACGACTCACCGCCTTTGCCGTGAACCTTAAGGAAGTCACGAACCTTCCGATGTATGTCTTCGCCAACCTTTTCCTTCAGAACATCAACCGCATCTCGGGTTACGCCATACACCGCGGCATGAAGATGCCGTAATTCTTGTTCGTTGAGTCGTGTCTTCTTTCTGAATGGGAATATTCCTGCAGCGAAAAGAATCTCATCCGCATACGCGTTACCAATGCCTGAAACCAGCTACCCACGCGTCAGGATTCCCTTGATTTCACCTCGATACGATTTCAGCGCTGCGACAAATTCTTCGAAGTCCAGCGGTTCATCGATAACGTCTGGCCCCTGGTTCTCCAGCCTGACTATCTCCCCCAACTGATCACGTCGCAGGTAGTACACCTGTCCCATACGCTTTTGGTCAAAATACCGAAGCTGGTGACCATCATCGAGGTCAAATGTCAGGATCGTAGAAGCTGCCATGCGGTCAGACGGTATGCTGTAATGCAGTCCACCGGTGAGCATCGGGCTGATGACAAGTAGCCGTTCGTCTCCGAGCGAAAGCAACAGAAGTTTGCCTTTACGCTGTACGGCCGTGAACTTTCGGCCCGTGATGTCATCTATAAATTGCTGTCCGACCATGTTACGGAGCACAAGAGGTTTCCGTTCAGTCGCGCCAATTATCGTTCTACCCGACAAACGCGGCTCAAGAAACTCTCGTATAACGAACAGGTCCGGGGCTTCAGGCATTACCGCCTCCCTCACGCCGATATTCTAACGTGAACCAGTGAATCACCCGTTATCCCGTACAATTCATTTCGCACTTCTAACTGGCAAACCAAACTCACTCAGCAGAACAGAAAGACAGAATCTTGAAGATCACAGCAGTCACCCCGTGGCTACTCCACGCTCCTGCCGCATACCGTGATGGACGCAAAGGCGAGTACATCTTCGTCGAGGTCAACACGGACGAAGGTATTACCGGTTGGGGTGAAGTCACATCTACCTACTCCGTAGCTAACAGGGCAGTGTGCGCTGTACTACAACAGTTGGGCGATCTGATTGCTGGAGAGGATCCCCAGTACATCGAAAAGATCTGGCACAAGATATTCCGCGCCTTCACATACATGGGCTCACGCGGGGCATCCGCAAACGCAATTTCTGGCATCGACATCGCCCTTTGGGACATTCGAGGCAAGGTGCTGAATCGTCCAATTCATGAACTGCTTGGTGGAGCAGTAAGAGAAAGCATTGACCTGTACACACACCCATCACCGGGGATTGGGCCAGACGAAGCTGCGCGCCAGACAAAAGAAATCGTGGCATCAGGTCACCAGGCAATCAAATTCGATCCATTCCCGAACCATGCCGAAGAGAAGAACGGTTATCTCTCTGGAAAGATGGATGCAGCCAACGAGGATGAAGGTGCAGCGGTGACCGAGGCGATCCGAAAAGCTGCAGGCCCAGATGTGGAACTGCTGATAGACGCCCACGGCAGGTTCGATGTGCCAACCGCAGTCAGACTGGCACGCAGAGTGGAGCAGTACAAGATCGCATGGTGGGAAGAGCCGGTTCCTGTCGAAAGTGCCCACGCCCTCAAACAGGTCCGCGAGCAAATCAACATTCCGATCTCGATTGGCGAGAGGCTTCACACCCGCTGGGAGTTCGTCCCGGTGTTCGAGCAGGATCTTACGGACTACATCATGCCGGATGTGACGTGGACCGGTGGAATATCAGAGTTGAAGAAGATTTCGACGATGGCAGAAGCGTATTACATCCCGGTTTCACCGCATGACGCCAGCGGCCCGATCAACGTGCTGGCAGGTGCCCATGTGATGATGACGGTACCGAACTTCTACCGGCTGGAAACCGCTCGCTACAAGTTGAACGCATACGACATTTTCATTGAGGAGCCACTGGACATCCGTGAGGGACGCCTTTTCATGCCGGATGCGCCGGGACTTGGCATAACCATGAACATGGATTACTTGCGAGCCAACGCCGACAAGCAGTTCCGGGGCGATTAGTCCAGGAAATCTCGGAGTTTGCGTGAGCGCGTCGGGTGCCGCAGTTTACGCAGCGCCTTCGCCTCGATCTGGCGGATGCGCTCACGCGTGACACCGAATTCACGGCCAACCTCTTCCAGCGTGCGGCTACGACCGTCTTCCAGCCCAAACCTGAGTTGCAGCACGCGCCGTTCACGAAGCGTCAACGAGTCGAGAACATCTTCAACCTGATTACGCAGGAGTCGGTACGTTGCAGCCTCAACCGGGGCGAGCGCGTTCTTGTCCTCGATGAAGTCACCGAGGTTAGAGTCTTCCTCTTCGCCGATTGGTGTGCTCAAGGAAACCGGGTCCTGCGAAATTTTCAGGATCTCTCGCACACGGTCCGGTGGCATATCAAGGTCGCGCCCAATCTCTTCACTGGTTGGCTCACGACCGTACTCTTGCACCAGCCGCCTGCTAACGCGAAGCAGCTTGTTGATCGTCTCAACCATATGCACAGGGATACGAATCGTTCGTGCCTGGTCAGCAATTGCACGAGTTATAGCCTGACGTATCCACCACGTGGCATACGTGCTGAACTTGTAACCCTTGCGATAGTCGAATTTCTCGACCGCCCTGATCAGACCAATGTTCCCTTCCTGGATCAGGTCAAGGAGCGACATACCGCGACCGATGTATTTCTTCGCCACGGAAACTACCAACCGCAGGTTGGCCTGCGCCAGGTGGCTCTCTGATCGCTCACCCTCGTTCCTCACGCGGGCAAAGTGCGAGTTGAACAGGAATTCATACATCTGCAACTGGCGGCCAAAGTCCTGGCCTGCAACCAGGGTCTGCAAGTCAGACACTGCAGGCGTTGCATGCACGGATTCCAGAACATCAAGTGGAACGAGCCCGGACACTATGGACAGGTCAACAATTTGGCTCTGTGCATCTTCCATCGAACAGTTCAACGCATCGGAGACGAAGTTGATCAGTTCTTCGTTGTGCGGTCCATCAATCAGGGTTCGTAGCTGGGTATCCGTGACAAGGTCTGCAAGTGAAATAGGACCGGGCACTCCAGAAAACCGCCCGATGGCCGCTGCGGCTTCATGCCGTGGGGCAATGTCCGCAAGAACAGCCTTGCATACCTCGGCAGAGGACGGCTTCCGACCACCTTCCGTGGTCAATACGGTTTCAATGCCCGCAAGGCGCCGCTGCAACTCCATTGCTCTGGCGAGAACACGCTCATCCTGTGCAGTTAGCAGACTAACGCGCCCAATTTCGCGCAGATACATCCGCACCGGGTCATCCGTCAGTTCAGAATCTTCGGGCTGAGCCTGGGCCTGGGGCGCACGCTCGAATAGCGAAGACGGGCTGTCCCAACCCTCCAGGTCACCAATCTCTCCTGAAGCAGTTTTCATCAACAGCGTAGTGCCGTTTTCCGAATCGTCGTCATCATCGGACAGCGATTCTCCGGCTGCCTGGAAGCCCATACGCAACAGTTGGGCACCATCGGCGAGATCCTCGACTACTGCGTCATCATCGTGACTGTTAACTGGCCTGCGTGGCATGTTAGAACCGTCCTGTGGCGCCGGCTTGGAAAACTTTTTTCAGACTATCGGAAGGGTCCAGCGTCTTGTTGCGCAACTCTTCACGCTGCTCTGTCTCAAGGAGGCCTTCCTGTTCCTTGAGAGCCACCTCTGTAAGAGTAAGGAGGTTTCTAATGTAACGCTCCCTCAATCGACGAACACATTGAGTGATTTCACGAACTCGCTGTGCATGGTCCGAAGGTGGAATTGTGACGGATTGCAAGCTGGAAACCAGTTCCACAAGATCAGGACTGAGTGCCTCCAACATTTCGTCGAGAGTTGCAAATTTCGCCCATGCGGTAAAAATTTCGCGATTCGCAGTATCAAGGAAATGTTCGGCTGGTATCGCCTCCGCAAACTCTCGCAATTCTGGCCATTGGAAGACCAGTGCGAGTACGTGCTCTTCTATCCCGTTGATGGTACTA
>JAURLM010000262.1 GCA_030831265.1 Chloroflexota bacterium | reverse complement strand
GGCAAGACAACAACGATGCGAGTCCTGACCGGTTTCACGCCACCGTCCGAAGGACAGGTGACGGTGGCCGGGTACAACATCGAATCCCACTCACTGGACGTCCGACGGCACATTGGCTACCTGCCCGAAACGGTTCCGCTGTACCTGGATATGACCGTCACAGACTATCTGCGCTACATGGGCCAGATTCGTGGCATGAACCGAAAATGGATCGACGAGCGTCTGCCGAAGGTGATTGATGTTGTTCGGCTTGGTGACTACCGGAACACCCACGTAGGCAAATTGTCCAAGGGATACCGGCAGCGCACGGGAATTGCCCAGGCAATTCTGCATGAACCGGATGTGTTGATCCTGGACGAGCCAACTATCGGTATCGACCCCATCCAGGTGGTAGAGACTCGAGAGTTAATCAGTGAGCTCGGTGAAGAGCACACCATGCTACTAAGCTCTCACATCCTTCCTGAAGTAAGCATGATTTGTAAGCGAGTGCTCGTCATCAATGACGGTCGCATCGTCGCAGATGACCGTCCTGCTGCCCTCTCATCACGATTGCAGCACGCAGAACGGATTGAGGTTGGTGTCAGGGGAGCCGAAGCACGGACGGCAATTGCAGCGCTCCGGGACCTGAACATGGTTGTTGACGCACGTACCGACCACCGCGCTGACCACCAGCAACGTGCTGTCACTGAGAAACGCCTTGCCTTGCTGGTAGATGCCCGGCCGAATGCAGGTGCTACTGAGGCAATTTCGAAGACGGTCGTAGACAACGGATGGGGGCTGACAAACCTCAACCCGCTGCCACTTACGCTGGAGGAGATCTTCCTACAGCTAACGACTGAAGAGGAATTGGAAAACTAGGTCGTGCTAACAAACATAAGCGTTATTGCGGTCAAAGAAATCCGCACATACTTTGCATCCCCGATGGCCTACGTCGTCGCAGCTGCGTTCCTGGCCATTACGGGCTTCTTCTTCGTTGCCTCGGTCATCCCAACTTTCTCGGTGGCGTCAATCAGGGGTTTCCTTGCCGGTTCAGTATTTTTCATGATCTTCATGTCTCCGGCGCTCACAATGCGCCTCATTGCTGAAGAGCAAAAACTGGGGACGCTTGAGCTACTGTTCACGTCACCGCTACGTGAAGCAGAAGTTGTCCTTGGCAAGTTCTTGTCCGCCTTCGTCATTCTGCTTGCTATGTTCGGGCTGTCGCTCTACTTCGTGCTCATGCTGTACGTACTGGGTGACCCCGATACCGGACCGATTGGAAGTGGCTACCTCGGCCTGATTCTCTACGGTTCAGCAACTCTTGCCGTTGGAATTTTCGCCTCATCACTGAGTTCTAACCAGATCGTCGGCCTCGTGGTCGGATCTGGAATCCTGACCGGGTTGACCATCATTGACTTTGTTTCGGAGAGATTGACTGGAACGGCGCAGAAGATACTGGAAGGTTTCCAGCTTGGAGCTTCGTTTTCGGTTTTTGATTTGAACAGTTTCGGCGTTGCACAGAGCGGTCATTTTGCTGACTTCGCTCGCGGAATAATCTCCCTCGGTGACATCGCCTACTACCTCTCCATCACTGGTGTTTTCCTGATACTGACCGTCGTGGTGCTAGAAGCGAAAAGGTTGCGATAACCACTCATGTCTATGTCGAACGAACCACCCGTGAACAGGCCACGTCCAGATGAGGTCCGCCACACGACAAGCGGGCTTATCACCAACCTCCAGGAAAACGCAGGGTCGATCCGACAAGGCCTGACCCTTGCTGGTGTCGGCGGAATTGTTATTGGAGGCCTGGTCTGGCTGTTCATCAGAGACCTCTCTGGCCCCGCACTAATCGTTGTCCTCGCAGGTGTCGTGCTGTTGTTGGCTGCTGCGTCCATGTCATGGCGCAGCTTGCTGAAAACGGTGTTCGGACGCGGCGGGAATACGGAGTCAACACCGTAACGGTCCTGCTGATAACAATCGGCATTGCGGCCGCATTGAACTATGTTCTCTTTTACGCATCCAACCGGCCGAACCCGCCAGGGTTCCTGCGCATCGACACGACGTACACCAAGCAGTTCTTGCTTGGAGAAAAAGTACAGACGAACCTGAACAGCCTGAAGGAGCCGGTGCGCATAACCGCATTCTTCCCGACAGCAGACATCCAGCAACGTAACGCATGGAAACGGACAGAGGACACGCTTTCGGAATTCAAGCGCCGTTCAACAGTGTTCCCGCTGGACTACCGGCAGGTGGACCCTGAGCTCAACCCGAATGAGGCGAGCCTTTACAACATCACTACATACCCAGCCCTGGTAGTAGAGGGTATGGAGTCTCAGCGGCGTGAGATCATCCTGCCATCAGGTGCAGCTGATGACCCAACACAGGCACTGTTCAGTGAGCAGGACATTCTCACCGGACTGCTCGTGGTCAACCAGATTCGCCAGAAGCATGTGATGTTCATTTCCGGCCATTCGGAGCGCAATCCGAATGACACTGCAGGCGGCAGGAATTACGGCCTGGCATTCGATGCACTTGTGCGGGAGAACTACCTCGTCACAAATGCGACCCTGCAAGAGCTAGGCTCAATCATCATCGAAGAACAGAACAATCCACCAGCTTCGGCAGAAGCTTCATTCATGCCAGCGGCGGTCATCATCGCCGACCCGCAACAGGACATGACTGAAACAGAAAGCCAGATTCTCAGGCAGTATGCACTTACTGGCGGATCAATGATGCTGCTCCTGGAACCGGACACAACACCGGAAACATTCCTTGCATTCCTCTCACGCTACGGCATTGCCGTTGGCCTCGGTCAGGCCGTGGACATCGCAAGTTACATTGCACCGAATCCTCAGTTCCTGCAGATCAAGGCATCGAACCTGCAGTTCCTGCCCAACCCGATCACAACGGACTTTGACGTTGTGTATCTGCCGGGATCGACTTACTTCGCGACCACTGTAGATCCCGCAACTATCCCGCTGCAAAACGGGATTCCATACATCGACCAGCAGATACTTGCCAGGACAACCCTGGACAGCTGGGCCGAACTCAGCCTCGACGGGACGATCGATTTCAACGAGACTGAGGGCGACCGAAGAGGCCCGTTGCCTGTGGCGATCACGTTGCAGGCCATCGCAGAGTTGCAGGGACAGCCCTACGTGAATGCAAACGGCGACCTGATAAAGACGAATATGGTCATCATCGGTGACTCTGACTTCGCTTCAAACCAGGCTTTCGCATCTGCAAAAAACGGCGACCTGCTACTCAACTCGGTTCGCTGGCTCGTTAAAGATTACGAACTGATCTCAATCACCACTAAAACAGATACAGACCGGATTTTCTGGTTGACCACTCCTGAACGTGACTATGTGCGCTGGAGCGGATGGTTGCTTATGCCATCTCTCATCGCTATGGCCGGCGTCTGGGTTTGGTGGCGGAGGCGTTAGAGTTTGAACCTCCGAATTACGCTGATAATCCTGATTATCGGTTCATGGGTGGCCATCGGTGCCGCTCTGATTATCGATACTGATTTTGGTACCGAGACGACTATCGAACAGCCACCATACTTCTACAACATCCCTGTAGAAGACATCATCAGTATCCGACTTGAGAACGAGGGACAGGCGGTCTCTTTCAAATTGAGAGAGAACATCAACCGCTGGTATTTCGAAAACGACGATACCTACCACGAAGTTCCAGCTAACCTGTACAGGTTCGGTGGTATCACCACCCTGCTGGGCGGTCCGCGAACACAACGCGTGCTCCAGGCTGAAATCCAGGACCCGGCACAGTACGGACTGGATAACCCTTCGAGTCGTTACACCATCGGCATGAGAGACGGTACGGAGCGTGTCTTGCTGGTGGGCAACACCACCGTAAGCGGTGAATCAACGTACGCCCAGGTTGAGGGTTACAGGCAGCTAGTGCTGGTTGACTCAACATGGAGCGGGGTACTGAACCGATTGGTTAATGACCCGCCGGTTCCAGATTGGATGTACGTGCTCAATCCATCTGAGGTACGTGAGATTCTACTATTCGAGGACAATGAGGTTGTCCGTGCTTACGGAATTGACCGTGCAACCAGGGAATATCACCTCTGTGATTTGCCAGTTGAAAAAGACCCGTGTACAGGAACCATTGGAGTTGACCCGGACGCTTTCAGTGCCGCTCTAGAGTTGATTGCAGAACGAAAGTTTTCGGGCGCAGTAGCACTCAATCTCCAGGAGCAGACCGATTTTGAACAGTACGGAGCGACCAATACTTCTCCGTATATGGCTATTCGTATTGAGCACCCTGCGCCAAATCAACCAAACGTTACAGAAGTCGACCGCGTCAGCATGACCATTGGTGACGTCACGCCAGACGGCAATTATCGCTATGCAGTGGCAAACGAAACGTCTGACGTGATCATCATTGACCGGGAATGGGGCGATCAACTGCTGGAACTGTTTGACGGCCCCCCGCTGGTACCCGCCGACTAGTCCGACGGCAGCATTATAAGAACCGACCAATTCTCGGCTAAACTGCACGACAGCTTTCGCTTGTCGCGTTCTTTCGAGTACCCGGTTTTCACTTTGTACGTTCATCGCATGGAGCACTCAGTCATATGAATGGAGAGATCATCACCATAGGCCGAGAGCTGCTTATGGGCGAGATCGTAGACACCAACGCTTCCTATTTCGCACAGGAACTGGCGAATGCGGGAGTCACCGTACGCTGGGCATCTCAGGTTGGTGATGACATCGAACACCTGCATGAAGTAATCAAGCGCGCACTTGGGCGGTCGCAGGTGATTATCACGTCCGGCGGACTCGGCCCAACCAGCGACGATCTCACACGCGAAGCTGTCGCCCACGTGCTCGGTGAGACGATGTCAGTCGATGCAGAAATGCTGGCATGGATAGAAGGTGTATTCCGTGAACGCGGCATCACCAACATGCCAAAGACGAATATCAAGCAAGCCAACATCATTCCATCAGCGACGTTCCTGCCCAATCCCGGTGGTACAGCACCTGGATGGTGGGTCAAGCGCAACGGTAGTCAAATCTTCCTGACGCCGGGACCACCACGAGAAATCAAGCAGATGTGGGACAACCACATTGGGCCTGCTGTGCGAGAAATGACCGGTGCTGGCATTGTCCACACTCGGATTCTCCGCACCACTGGAATCACCGAGGGCGGCATCGACGAGGTAATAGGCGATCTCTTCGGCAAGGAAAACCCGTACCTGGGTATCTACGCCCACCGTGACGGTATCCACCTGCGAATCATCTCCCGCGCACCAACCCGTACTGAAGCCGAAGCGTTGACCGCGCCAGTTGAAACAGAGATTCGCAACCGAATCGGCGCTGCCATCTGGGGAGTGGATGACGAGACACCCAGCGCACGGCTAGGACAACTCCTGATGGACGCAAATATGACTGTTGGAGTAGTCGATTCAGGAACGGGCGGCGCAGTAGCGTCGATGCTTTCCCAGACACCGGGGCATGAGCACTGGTTCCGCGGGTCCCTTGTCACCGGACCGGGTGGAGCGCCTTTGGCGACGCCACTGTTGGAGACAATGCTTGGTGGCGTGGCAGGCAAGAGTGCTGGCGCAGTCAGCGAGGCGGCCGCACTACAGATGGCCACGAGTGCGCGTGAATTGACCGGAGCGGCGCTCGGCATCGGCGTCACGCCGCCAGCTGGTGATGATGACGAACAGATGAAGGGGACAATCTTCGCTGCGTTCGTAACCGCATCAGGGCAAAAAGTCGTACGCGGGCGCTTCTACCAGTCGCCCGATCGCGCCCTGCCCCGCGCAGCAATGTTCGTGCTGACAGAAGCGACAAGCGCACTGGCATCCGACGAAGTTTAATCCCCGGCGTATGCAGCCAGCATCCTGATATCGCCTCGCTCCACCACGAAAGCGACCTACATGGTCAGGGCACGGTACAGCTGCGGCAGCCTCATAGGCAGCATGCTGATGTCCGGCAACACCTCGTAAGAGAAGTCTTCCATCATCGTTTTCAGGTAGTCATGCCCTGACTTGTCCACTGTCAGACAGAAGGGCGTGATTCCCATCCGCTTCGCCTCGATCAGCGCCTGCCGAGTATCGTGCACCGCGTATTCCTTCTCTACTCCCTCACGAGAATAGCCGCGATCCTGCGGCCGTCCGTCAGAGATGAGGAAAAGGAAGCGAGACTTGGAGTCGACTTCGGCCAGTTTTTGCGCTGCGTGCCGAATAGCCGGTCCCATGCGCGTTGCGTGCAGCGGGGCTATGCGGTCGATACGACGCGGCACGTTTTCTGAGAAGCGCTCCTCAAGGTCTTTGATGACGTAGAACTCCACGTTTTCGCGGCCATAGCCAGAAAATCCGTAGATGCCATAGGTATCGCCAAGTGTCTCCAGCGCATTCACCAGCAGAACGATGCCCTCTTTTTCGACATCGATAATGCGCTTGTATGAACGCCTCAGACCCTCAGCCCGGCGTGACCGCAGCCACACCATGTACTCCACAGGATCGTCTGGTGCACCCCAGTCATCGGTCGGCTTCTTAGCCTCGTCGATGGCCTCAGCGGTTGATGCACTCATATCGAGCAGAAACGCCACGGACACGGAACGCTCAGTCTTGTTCCGCCTCCAGTAGACCTTCTCATCCGGCGTGATGCCGATCTTCATGTCGATGACCGCTTCCAGCACCGCGTCCAGGTCTTGTTCTTCACCGTCTTCAAGACGCTTCTGCTTGCGGTACATCTCCGGCACGACAAGTTCAAATTGCTTACGGATACGAGCCAGCAGTGACGCGTTGTCGATTAGCGTCTCGCGGAAGAAGTTTGGCTCGCCATCAGCCATCTCTTTCTGGTGAACGAGACACCAGCGCGGCTTGTACTCGCCCGCACGGAAATCCCATTCGTCGTATGTGAACGTATTGGGTTCTGTTGCGTCGAGCGGCCCACCGTCCTCGTCAACGTGCTGCATCGGACCCTGCTGGAACTGCTGGTTCTGCGGATCACGCTTCTGCAACTCCTTCATCAGGTTCTCAAGCAGTTCGTCGGTATTGGGTGCTTCCTGGCCTTCCTCACCCTCTTGCATGTCCTGCTGGTTCAGTTCAGGAGCATTCTTCATCATCTCTTCAAGCTGTTCCTGGGTGATCGGCTCCATCCCGTCGATCTCGTCACCCATCTCACCACCCTGGGCCATCTGCAGCTGCGAAAGCAGCTGTGAAAGCTCCGGCTTGAACTCACCGCGGTAGTCGATCTCCTGCGGTGACGAGTATTCCTCTTCGCCAGGCAACTGGTCTTCGGCGTCTTCCGTCTCCGGGCCATCTTCGTCAGACTCGCCCTCTTCTCCAGCTTTATCCTGCGCTCCCTGCATGAACTGCTGGACGACATCATCGCGGTTGACTTCTTCGTTGCCACCGGACTGATCTTCGCCTTCTTCCTGTTCCTCCGGGTCAATCGACTCGAAGTCGTCTTCGTCCACTTCTTCGTTGCGGACATCGGACAGGATGGAGTAGATGCGAATCGTTGCCTCTGCCGCGTCTTCGACGGTGGCCTCAGGAGTGGACATAAGGTCCAGCAGTCGACGCACCTTGCGAGCGGACTCAAGGTGTTCCTTAGGAGCGACAAGTCCGTCGCGCTGCCCCAGGCTCCAGCGAATCAGGAACTCGACTATCGATTCCCTGGCTGGCAGTTCTTCGAGTTCGGGGCGGGTTTCAAGCGCACCAGACTGCACCTTGCGGTACATGCTGGAGATGCCCTGGTATCGCCCCATAACCATCGAATCGACACGCGTGCTCTCTACGATCGTGAAAACATCAAGCGCCAGCTTGTTGTCAGGGAACAGATCGAAGAAGCGAGACATGTCGGTCAGGAATTCGCGCTGTGCAGCGGCTGCGCCTTCACCCTCTGCTGGAGCAGCGACTACGCCTTCAATAAGTGCTGTGGCTTCTGGAGACTGGGCAAGCTCCATCTGTGCTTTCAACCGCTTATCTTTTTCGATCTCCTGTGCCAGCTTCCGCGCTCCGGGTAGATCTGGCCTTAGGTCATCAAACATGCCTGATGGCTGTGAGAAATCAAACTCGAATGAACCGAATTCAATGTGTCCGACCTGATGTGTCGAAACAACTTTGTAGAACGAGAAATTCTCTTCTTTAGAGGTGTATCGGTTGATAACTGACGGTAGATATACCGTTGTGCCTTCGGTTGTCGGCAGTTCACCCTGGAACCAGCCTATCCCTTTATCCGCAAGTTGTTGTGCCGCAGAAACTTCGATCGACCGTCCGGTCAGCGCCTGGCAATACATGCGCAGGATGTCACGCACACGCGATAGCTCTATGCTGGACGATAAGGCATCCAGTGCCTCTGTTGCAGCCGAAGACTCCAACTTGAAGTAAGCGACCGCAGCTTCCGGGTTTTCACGGCTTATTTCGGAACCGCGAGAGTGCCATTCAACCAGTTGTTGGAACGTGACGCGTTCCAGCACATTCGGAGCAGAACGCAGGAACTCTGGTGCAGCCGCTGCATGAACGGAGGCAAGCCTGTCTGTCAGTTCCAAAAGCCTGTCTCTGGAGTCGGCAGATACGCTTGATACAGCTTTAGAACCGGCGCGTAGCAGTGGTCCGGACTCGGTAGAACCCATCGCGTTCAGACGTCGAGCGAGCGAGAGCAGTGCGACACGCTGTGCAGAAGGAAGGTTCGTGAGGGAATCACTGGCAGCGTCAAACAATTCTTTGACCTGCCGCCAGGAAGATTCAGACACGGCTCGGGCAAGGGCAATGAAGTGATCAGAGTCCGTTCCCAGTTTCGGGAATAGCGCAATGCCCTGGTTCAGAGACTCGGATGCAGAGTCATACGACCTTCGAGACAGCACTTCAAGAAAACCGCCGAACGAGCAGAATTCGTCGAATGACAGTGTTTCCAGCAACCGTGGCGTGCTTTCAAACAGCCGGGCGGCCAGAGCACTGGACTTCCAGGTTCCGCGGTAGAGAGATCGAGTGACCGTAGCCCAGTCATCAATGTAACGAGGCCGAAGTCGGAGCATTGCCGCCGGGCTGGCTTTGAAATAGGCAACGGCAAGACTTGGCGAGTCATTGCAGAGACCAGCACCGGTACGCCCCCAGCGCAGGAACTGCCCTGACGGCAGTTGACGTTGAACGGCAATGGATGAGTCGAAGTATTCTGATGCCGCTTCCCATGAGCGCACGGTTTTGCGTGCAATCTCAAGGCCTGTGTAGGCCCATTCCAGCAGCGTTTCATCTGCCAGGCGCCCTGTTAGTTGGCTCTGCGCCATGCGGAATCGCTCTGCAACTGGCGCAGGGAATTGCTCTAATTCAGCTTCAATCTGCGGCACAGTCAACCGTGCTTCGCCGGATTGCTGACTGTTCTCAGGTTCACCCTTACCGGTAGTTTCGCTCACTGGCCAACGACCTCCGCAGTGCCACCCGTGACCGCATCTGAGATGCCGCCCGGCTGATCGAATATTTGCGACAGAATCCGGGCTGTCGCGCCCCATATGACCCGGCCATCGTTCACGTACGCCCGCAGGTCACGCAACTGCCCATCCCGGTGCAACCGAATGTGCCTTCGCGTAGAGATGGACGTAAATGTCTCTACAGGCACGGTAGCTACTTCATCAACCTCTGCAGTAGAAGGAATAATTTTCGCTGTTGGATCCAGTCTTCCAGTAAACGGCCACACCCTGAATTTCGTACCCACTGTGGTCACCGGCTCAAGCGGCCCCCAGTGTTCGATTGCTGATGACGGAATCCCAAGCTCTTCTTCTGTCTCCCTGAATGCGGTACTCAACAGGACACTGTCCTCAGGCTCACGTGTTCCGCCTGGAAAAGCCCATTCACCGCGATGTTTACCCCGGAAACGAGGCCGCCGCATCATAACCACGCCCGTGTAACCGGGCTGTTCGATGAACAACACAAATACGGCTGCATCACGTCCATGATCTGGTATCGGGTTCGCCGCGCCCGTCCTACGTGACCGGAGTTCGGCCTCGTAATGGTCAATCGCGAGTTGGGCGCGGTTTTGCGACAAGCCTTATCTCTCTGACTGGCAGGTCCTACGGGAAGATCGAAGAAACTACCTCGTCAATAGTCAGCTGTATCTGCGGATCATCCGTGATTCCCCACGTGACACCAACCTGGCATGCACGGCGAGGGGAAATACCTTCCTTGATGAGCCGACCTGCGTAGATGAGTACGCGGGTGCTTGCACCCTCTTCAAGGCCATGCTCTCGCAGATTACGAATCTTCTGACCCAGCCGAGCAAGAAGTTCAGCGTTCTTCTCATCCACGCCAGATTCGTGGGCGATGATCTGTGTCTCACGCTCTGCGTCCGGGAAATCAAATTCCAGTGCGACAAAACGCTGACGTGTGGAGTGCTTCAGATCCTTCATCGCGTTCTGGTATCCCGGGTTGTATGAAACAACCAGCAGGAAACCGTCCGCCGCCTCAATGACTTCGCCGAGCTTGTCGATGGTCAGTGTTCGGCGGTGGTCCGTCAGCGGGTGGATGATAACCGTGGTGTCCTTACGGGCCTCAACCACTTCGTCCAGGTAGCAGATTCCACCGGCTTTTACTGCCCGTGTCAGCGGGCCGTCGATCCAGCGAGTGCCGTTGGAGTCGAGCAGGTAACGTCCGACAAGGTCACTTGCGGTCAGGTCTTCGTGACAGGCGACGGTGACGAGCGGCAGGTGCCCATTGGCCGGACGGTTCTCACCCTGCGTAGCCGCTGGAGCAGATAGTTTTTCGCTCAAACGCCAGGCCATGTATTCAACAAACCGGGTTTTGCCTGTGCCGGTTGGGCCTTTGAGTAGCACAGGAACTCGCTGTCGGTACGCTGCTTCAAAGACCTCAATCTCGTCCGAACTCGGGACGTAAAAGGGTTCTTTCTCAACTACGTACTCTTCCACGCGAATCTCGCGGTAGTCATTCGTCGTCGCCATATTCCCTGTGCCTTCTTTCCTGACATGGACTCCCATTGGGCAGCCCTGTTGAACAACTTGCCGTCCGCTTACGGCGTTTGCCCGGTCATCTCCGTCCAGATATGTTCCACAGCCACCCTGAGATCATCCAACGTACCGTCATTGGCGATCACGCGGTCAGCCCGACTCGCCTTTTCTTCAGCAGAAAGTTGAGCCGCCATTCGCGCACGTACCTGCTCCGCAGTCAGACCATCTCTCCTGCGGACGCGGTCAATGCTGGTTGCCTCTGGAGTCGTTACAGCCCATACCTCATCAACAAGACTGTCCCATCCAGCTTCAAACAACACCGCTGCTTCCAGCACCGCCGCAGGTGCGTCTTCAGCATCGGCTTCCTGCATCCGCTCTTCCACGACTCTGGCCATCACAGGCCAAACAGCCTGTTCCAACCTGCGTCGTTGACTGTCATCGCTGAAGACGATCGCCGCCAGTGCAGCGCGGTCGATACGCTCATCTTCGTCGAGGACATCCTCACCAAACGTTTCCACCACGGCCTGGTGACCAGGATCGCCGGGTTCGTATATTTCGCGGCTGATCTTGTCCGCAAAAATCACAGTTGCGCCGAGCAACGCCAATATCCTGGCGACCTCTGCTTTTCCTGACCCGATTACACCGGTTAGACCAATTTTGATCATGTGGCAGCCTGAGGTTTCCTCCAACCTGCCCATTCTACACATCGCGCGGCGTTCCCAATCACAAATTCGCTTACCCCAGGCCTCATCCATCGAAAGAGAGCCGAAACACGGAATTGGACCGTGCGCCGTTCACCCTTGGATAGCGGAAAACACTGCCGCAACCGGTATACGTCAGATGCTACGATCAATACAGGGCTATTTCCCCATCTCGTACGTCTTCGCGCATCAACAGCAACCAGCGAGCCAGTGGTAAAAATCCTTGACGGAACCGGCAACACAAGCGGAACAATACAGGTCGATCCCATCGGTCGACGCCGTTCTGCGTGATACGCAGGTTGCTGCACTTGCAGGCGCATATTCCCTCCCAGCAGTTACGAGACTGGTTCGAGATGTAATTGATGGTGCCCGCGCCAGCGTCCGCAACGGCAATAATCCTGACACGGACGCCATCATCGCAGCTGTCCTGTCCCGCGCTAAACGCACATGGAGGACAGGGCCGCAACTAGTGATCAATGCGACGGGCGTCGTGCTGCACACCAATCTTGGTCGCGCCCCACTCAGCCGCGCTGCCGCACAGGCTGCAGCCGAATCCGCGACCGGCTATTCCGATCTTGAGTTTTCACTGGAAACCGGCAAGCGGGGTTCGCGCACATCACACATCTCAGAGCTGATCGCATCGGTCACTGGGGCGGAAGCTGGCATTGCAGTCAACAACAACGCTTCTGCGGTGCTGCTTGTCCTTAGCGCACTCGCTGACGGCCGCGAAGTGATCGTTTCGCGTGGGGAGTCAGTGGAGATCGGTGGCGGGTTCCGGGTCCCGGACGTTATGAGGCAGTCCGGGGCAACACTGGTCGAAGTTGGAACGACAAACCGCACTTACGACCGCGATTACGATGCAGCGGTGACGGATCGCACAGCGGCTATCTTGAAGGTTCACCCGAGCAATTTCTCCGTACAGGGTTTCACGCACACCACTGAGTTGTCCGAACTGATCGCAGTAGGACGCAAGCACGGCACACCTGTGCTCAACGACCTCGGCTCAGGCTCTCTGGTCGATACACGGCGTTATGGCATGCAGCGCGAGCCAACTGTCCAGGATTCGATAACGGACGGTGCCGCCCTGACGCTATTCTCCGGAGACAAACTGCTTGGAGGTCCCCAGGCCGGCATCATCTGCGGGGATCGTACTCTGCTCGAAAAAGTGGCAAAACATCCTCTCGCCCGTGCTGTACGCATCGACAAGATGACGCTTGCAGCCCTGAGTGCAACACTGCTCTCATATCTCAACGACAGCTTCGAGTCAGAAATCCCTATCTGGCACATGATCTCAGCGTCGCCAGAATCTATCGAAGAACGTGCGAACAAGTGGCGAACGGCAATCGGGTTTGGCGAGGTTCGGGCTGACAGGTCTACAGTCGGCGGAGGTAGTTTGCCCGGAGAAACACTCCCGACAGCAGTCCTTGCCATTGCGGACCATGACCCGGATGCGCTTGCATCAGCACTACGCTCGCAGCAACCGCCGGTAATTGGGCGTATCCAGGATGATGAACTGCTTCTGGACCCACGAACGGTTCTGCCAGAGCAAGATGAGTTGGTTTCAACTGCGCTGTTAGCCGCAGTGAGGGCGACTAAATGAGTCGGCCGAATTTCAACTACGGTCGGCCTGTCCGGCCGTCGATTCAACCAACCGAGATAGAGATCGATCTGCACGGCATGGTCGTTGCGGTAGCTTCCGAACGAACGCGACGGCACATCGAAAGGGCATACAACGCCCGGCTCCACATAGTGAAGATAATTCACGGTCACGGCACAGGGGCACTGAAGTCTGCCGTCCACGAACTGCTAGCGTCCTCACCGCTAGTAAAAAAGTTCTACCTTGCAAGCTATGGTGACGGCGGTCACGGCGTGACTATTGCAGAACTAAACTACGGTCAGACGGGCAATTACGACAGCCCACGCAACTATGGCATTACGCCCAGGTCACAGCGTCGCAAATAGCCATTGCGCCTGAACGGCACATGGTGCCGACACATCGGCAACCCTGAACTTCGAATACGTGGTACAAATCGCATGTCGCAACTTCGACACCCAGCAACACAGCGCGGCGATGACAGTTCGCCCGAACTGACTCAACCATGACGCTCTACGACCACCGGCGGGAATCCATCCAGC
>JAURLM010000261.1 GCA_030831265.1 Chloroflexota bacterium | reverse complement strand
TGAATGACCCGGAAATTGACATCGTCGTCGAAGTGATGGGCGGTGAAAACCCGGCATTTGACCTGATTTCAGCTGCGCTATCGTCGGGCAAGCATGTTGTTACCGCTAACAAGGAAGTATTGGCCAAGCGGGGCGGTGAACTGTATGCGGTGGCGGCTGCGTCCGGGAAGAAGCTGGCGTATGAAGCCAGTGTTGGCGGCGGAATTCCGATTCTCAACACGATTTCCGATGATCTACTAGGCAATCGCATCAATTCCGTACGCGCCATCATCAACGGAACCACTAACTACATATTGACGCGCATGTCGAGCGAAGGCGCTCCATATGACGGCGTGCTGGCGGACGCCCAACGGCTTGGCTATGCCGAGGCTGACCCGACTGCGGACGTCGAAGGTTTCGACGCACTGTACAAGATTGCAATTCTCGGACACCTTGCGTTTGGCGCTAATGTTTCGGTCGACAGTATTCACAGGGAAGGCATCAGCCGGATTGACGCCCGTGATTTCCGTTATGCAGATGAATTTGGCTTCACAATTAAGCTCATAGCTGCTGCACAGATGACTTCGCATGGGCTATTGCTGCGAGTTCATCCGTCATTTGTGCCCCTGGATGTTCCTATGGCATCAGTCAACGGTGCGATGAACATGGCTGAGGTGGAAGGTGATCTTGTTGGGCCTTTATGGCTACAGGGTGCCGGTGCTGGGCCTGAGCCAACAGCATCAGCTGTGCTGGGAGACGTTCTCCGAGTGGCTCGCAACATGGATCATCCACAACTTGAAGCAACTCGCTCCTCAAACGGTGATGTGACCATCTGCCCTATGGGCGAGCATGAATGCCAGTACTACATCCGCCTTACGGCATTGGACAAGCCGGGTGTGCTGGCGCAGGTCGCACGGGTGCTTGGTGATGCGAACATTAGCATCCGCTCTGTTATCCAGATGGACGCGGACATAGCAGCCGGGAGCGCAGACCTGGTGATAATGACTCATACGGCGTTAGAGGCTAATATGCAGAAGGCGGCCGCCAGCTTGCGCGGGCTAGACGTAGTCGCTGAACTCGACAACCTCATCCGAGTCGAATCTTACGACCGTTCCGCGTGACCGTATTACTGGCGAAACCTCCTGGTTCTGCCGCTGGATTGCAAAACCTCTAACTTTCAACTGGAGCACAGGGCGCATTGTCCGTTCGACCGGGTGTAATTGAACGATACCGGCAGTATCTTCCTGTGACGGAAGCTACTCCTGCTGTTTCACTTGGTGAAGGCAGCACTCCCATGGTGTTGTCGCAGAACATTGGCCCACGCCTGGGTTGCAAGGCCCTGTATTTCAAACTTGAGGGCTGCAACCCTACGGGATCGTTCAAAGACCGCGGAATGGTCATGGCTGTAGCGAAGGCGCTTGAGTCCGGTAAGAAGCGCATAGTCTGTGCCTCTACTGGCAATACAAGTGCTGCTGCGGCTGCCTATGGTGCTCGTTACGGGCTACAGACGATCGTTCTGGTGCCATCGGGTGAGATTGCTCTCGGCAAGCTGGCACAGGCTATGGCATATGGGGCGCGCATCCTCGCAGTAAATGGCAGCTTTGACGACGCCCTGTCCACGGTGATCGATATCGTAGATGCCATTGACGCCGAACTGGTCAACTCGGTCAACCCGTACCGCATTGAAGGCCAGAAGACCGGCTCGTTCGAGATTATTGAAGACCTGGGTGATGCCCCGGATATGATGTGCTTGCCCGTTGGCAATGCCGGGAACATCACCGCCTACTGGAAGGGTTACCGTGAAGCTGTCGAACATGGCATGGCGCGTTCGTTGCCTAAATTGATGGGCTTCCAGGCAGCTGGCGCTGCACCAATTGTCCTTGGTCACAGGGTCGAACATCCTGAGACCATCGCCACGGCCATTCGTATTGGCAATCCTGCAAGCTGGAAGACGGCGTTGGCTGCTAGAGATGAGTCAGGTGGTCTTATCGACAAGGTCGAGGACCGAGAGATAATCGAGGCCTACCTGATGCTGGCGCGCGAAGAAGGGATTTTCTGCGAACCAGCTTCGGCAGCGTCTGTTGCCGGACTGTTGAAACTGAAAGAACTCGGCGTAGATGTAACCGACAAGACGGTTGTGTGCATCTTAACTGGTAACGGTCTCAAAGACCCCGGCACGGCAGAAAAGCGTGCCCTGGTTGAACTCGAGTACGTCGAACCTGACCTGGAATCGGTCGTCAATCTCCTGACATAGGGCATCTGCCCACAGATTCGAGGATCTATGTTGCCCTGTTCCTGTAATTACACCTGCGCAAAAAGGCTGTCAGCATGACCTGTTGCTCTGTTTCGGTGAGCGAGGAAACATTCGATAGCGTTTCGCAGGATTGGCAGTCTGTCGTCAAACAAAGGGCGCGGACAACGGTGTTTGACCTGCTGTCATGGCAGCAGGTCTGGTGGCGGCATTTTGGTGAGGGCAAAAAGAAGCGATTACTTGCCGTGCGTGGTGATGATGGCAAGCTTGAGATGCTGGTTCCGCTGATGCAAGATGGCGGCACGGTATCGTTTCTTGGCGGCACAGACCTTGTCGACTACCACGATGTCCTGTGTCCGGGCGACCCGTCAGAGTCCTGTATGGAAGCGGTTGTCAGGGAACTGGCCGCTGATTCCAGTGCGGAGACCCTGCTATTTGAATCGATGCCCGCAGATTCACGGGCACTTGGGTGTTTGAAAACGGTGGTCACCGCCGCTGGTTGGAAAGTCTCCGTAGACAAAGAAGACGTTGCCCCGTTCCTGGAACTCCCCGGTGACTGGGAAGAGTACGTCGCATCTCTCCGCAAGAAGGATCGCCACGAACTTCGCCGCAAGTTGCGCCGGCTGGAGAACTCCGGCGACATCAGGCACGTTGAGCTTACTGCCCGTGAAGATATCGAGACCGCTGCCTCTGATTTCTTTGATCTGCACCGTAAAAGCACGCCCGACAAAGAAGAGTTCATGACTCCGGAGCGTGAGCAGTTCTTCCGAGACGTGTCTGCAAGTCTGGCTGATGAGGGGATAACGCGTCTTGCATTCCTTGAAGTTGAAGGCAAGCGAGTTGCGACTTCACTTTCATTCGTTGTCGATAACGTTCGTTACCTGTACAACTCGGGATATGACCCTGAGTACCGGCAGCTTGCAGTTGGCCTGCTGAATCACGCGTATACAATCCGAAAATCGATCGAACAGGGCCACCGCATCTTTGACTTTATGCGCGGTGACGAAGCGTACAAGTATCACCTCGGCGGCGTTGACCGTGATGTGTACCGCATCACGGCCACCCGCTGAAAGTTGCAATGAAGCGCATCGCAGTCATAAGCGTCCACGGTTGCCCCGTCATTCAGGCGGGCTTGAAGGACGCGGGCGGCATGAATGTATATGTCCTGGAAACTGCTCGTGCCCTGTCTGCCCGTGGCATAGAAGTTGACATCTTCACGCGTCACCATGACCCGCTGGACCCTATGATCGTTCACCTGACCCCCGGGGCGAGAGCGATTCACCTGCCAGCGGGCGCCCCGTCACTGGACAAGCACGGGGCGTTTGCCCTGTTACCTGAATTCACAAAGCAGGTTGTTGAATTTGCGGCCACAGAAAAGCTGGCCTATGACCTTGTGGTTAGTCACTACTGGCTATCGGGCCTTGTTGGGATTGAATTGGGGAAGCAATGGCAAGTTCCGCACACCACTAGCTTCCACACGCTGGCTGAAGTGAAGCGGCGTGTGCTGCCCGGCGAAGATGAGCATCCGCAACGACACGAGTCCGAAATTGAGATTGCCCGTACCGCTGATCAGGTGATTGTGTGGACTGACCACGAATGTCAGACGATGGTCGATATGTACGGGACCGATCCTTCGAAGATTGTGATCGTCCCGCCGGGGGTCGATGGTAAGAGATTCGTGCCTACCAGTCAGGCGGAAGCCAGGGCCAAACTTGGCCTGCACGATGAAAAGGTGTTGCTGTTCGTGGGTCGTCTCGAACGTTTGAAGGGCATAGACACACTTTTCAGCGCGATGACGCACCTTGCCAACCATGAAGGACTGAAGCTGTTCGTTGCTGGTGGTACCCACGAGAGCTTAGAGATGCGCCGCCTCCAGGAGTTTGCGGCGGGACTGGGTATTGCTGAAAAGATCGTATTTCTTGGATCGATCCCACAGGATGAACTCAAAACGTACTACAGTGCCGCGGATATCTGTGTTCTGCCGTCGTACTACGAAAGTTTCGGGTTTGCTGCGCTTGAAGCAGCGGCCTGCGGCAAGGCTGTCGTGGCTTCTCGGGTTGGCGGATTGACCACGGTGGTTGAAGATGGAAAGACGGGATTCCTGGTTAACTGGCGGTGCCCCGGGCCATTTGTCGAGCGCCTGGACCTTCTGCTTCGTAATGAGGCACTTCGCAATGAGATGGGTATCGCTGCAAGAGCGCACGCCGAAACGCTCACGTGGGAGAGCGCTGCTGACAGGCTGATCCACGCCTACTCACGACTGCTGGGTCGGCCTGGTGAGGCGAATCTTGACCTCATCATGAAGCTGCAATCTACGAGGTAACCTGTCCGTACGCTGTACGGAACGATCTCGTCTAGTCGTCTGCGATCACAGCTTCTTGCATTGCGGCGGTCGCCATTGCGATCAACCGTTCGCGGAACATCAGGATCTGGTCGAACACTGCGCTGAGTTCTTCCACCCAGTCTGACTCATCCCGGTCGATATCGACGCGTATCTGCATATGACCCACGTTCACGCCACGGCCAAGTGCGCGCTGTAGCGCCGTTCTAGCACCACCCGTTGGCTCTTTCAGATTCAGCGTGGCGCGGTTTTCCGTGATGATCACAGTATCGATACCTGCCTGCTCTGCCAGGACGCGCATCTTCTCTGCCGCCAGTAGAAGGTCAACGTTGCGCGGAACCTCGCCGAAGCGGTCCCGTAGTTCAGCGCGTAGATCTGTCAGTTCTTCGACAGTATGAACCCTGGCGAGTCGCTGATAGATGCTCAGGCGCTGCGCCAGGTCTTCGATGTAGCTGTCAGGTATGCGTGCGTCGACGCCGAGATCGATTCGCACGGACGAGAACTCGATGGAGCTGGTGGTGCCATCTCCGTCCGAATCCGGTTTCTTGCCTGCTTTGAGGTCAGCGACTGTGTCTGCAAGCAGCTTTGTGTAAAGATCGAAACCAATAGCCGCAACGTGTCCGCTCTGTTCGCCGCCAAGAATGTTGCCCATGCCACGGATTTCCAGATCTCGGAGTGCAATCTGGAACCCAGCGCCAAGTTCAGTGGCCGCAAGAATCGTATTCAGACGAGCCTCTGCGGTTTCAGTGAGCACTTTGCCGCGCGGAACCATCAGGTATGCGTACGCCCGGTTCGTTCCACGACCGATCCTGCCGCGAAGCTGGTAGAGCTGCGATAGGCCAAACATGTCCGCTCTGTCGATGATTAACGTGTTGGCATTCGGAAGGTCGATGCCGGATTCGATGATGGTCGTGCAGATGAGAACGTCGAACTCGTGCCGTTCGAAAGCGGCCATCACCTGTTCCAGTTCGTCTTCTGGCATCTGGCCGTGACCGATATCGAAGGAGGCTTCAGGTACAAGCTTCATAAGCTTTGCAGCTATGAGGTCAATATCCTTTACCCGGTTGTGGAGATAGAAGACCTGTCCCCCGCGGTCCACTTCACGCAGAATGGCCTCACGGGTTAGTTCGTCGCTCTCCTCAGTGACATAGGTCTTGATAGGGAGTCGTTCCTCGGGTGGCGTCTCAATAGTGCTCATGTCACGGATGCCGGCGAGGGACATCTGCAGTGTGCGCGGGATTGGAGTCGCGCTCAGTGTCATTACGTCAATCTGAGTGCGGAACCGTTTCAGACGTTCTTTGTGAGTGACGCCGAACTTGTGCTCCTCATCGATGACAACCAGGCCGAGGTTCTTGAACCGCACGTCCCGTTGCAGAAGGCGATGTGTGCCGATGACGATGTCCACTGCACCCTGGGACAGCTTCTGGATGGTCTCTTTCTGTTCGGCATCGGAACGATACCGGGATAACAGGTCGACGCTTGCCGGGAACGGCTGCATACGTTCAGCGAACGTGTCGAAGTGCTGTTGGGCAAGCACTGTGGTCGGCACGAGTATGGCAACCTGCCGACCGGACTGCACAACCTTGAACGCAGCGCGGAGTGCAATCTCCGTTTTGCCATAGCCAACGTCACCACAGACCAGCCTGTCCATTGGGTGTGCAGATTCAAGATCTTTCTTCACCTGTTCCAGGGTGGAGAGCTGATCTGGTGTCTCCTCATACGGGAAGCTGGCTTCCAGCGAGTCCTGCCACGGGGTGTCCGCATCCACTGCGAACCCTTCTGACAACTCTCTTGCCGCGTACAGGGCGATGAGTTCACCTGCGAGCTGCTCCGTGGCCATCTTTGCCCGTGCCCGCGCCTTGCTCCATTCCTGGGTGCCAAGCCTCGTTAGCTTCGGCGCAGCGTCGGAAGGCCCGTGATACAGCTGGATACGGTCGAGATGTTCGGTCGGGACGTACAGCTTGTCTTCTTCGGCATATTCAAGGACGAGGTATTCGCGGCCCTCATCACCCATCACCTGTGTACCGTTGAAGATGCCGATTCCGTGCTCAATGTGCACGACATATGAGCCAGGCTGCAGCTGCTCCAGTGCTGGACCTTGCCGGACCGGGCGTTTCCGGAGGCGTCGTCGTTCTTTTGCAACACCGAAAATCTCAGCATCGGTGATGATTGCGAGGTCTCGCTGATCTCGAACGTGGACCGTGAAGCCCTGGCGAAGCGTTCCCTGCACAAGCACAACATCGCCGGGTTCCAGCGGCTTTGCGATTCCTTTGCGGGAAGCAATGTTCAGATCATGACCCGCGGTCAACTCGATAATTCGGCTGGAATGGTTTGATAGAACCGCCGTCCGCAATGAACTGGCCTGTCGATCCTCCATGAGCGCAATAGCGTTCTCAATCCCGCTAGCTGATAGCGGTGACAGGTCAATGGGTAGCCTGAGGGCGCCGCTGGCAAGCTCGGTGTCTACTCCCCAGGGCGTGATGGACAGTGTTCTCTTTGGTCGGTTGAGCGCATCTGCCAGTAGTCCCCATTCAAGATGCGGTTGGGGGAACCTGACGGGAGAATCACCGCGCCGTTCCTTGTTGGCTCGCATGTCACCCATGCGCCGGTCCCCGGTCTCCGCTGCATCTTTGATGCTGTTGTACCTGAGCCTTATCAGCAGTGTGTCTGCCGGGAGGAAATCGAAAAACGTTCCGTTGTTGAAGAATCCTGCGTAATAGCCGATCTCATCAGGCCATTCGCCTTCTAAGATTCGACCAAGCTCGGCCGGGATACGGTCCCGCGGTTCTGCTGCTGCATGGTCGAAGTCCATAGCGTCGACCAATTTCTTAACCTGTGCCTCATCAGCGAACTGCGGCAAGGTGTCCATCGCAGGTGGGATTAGAACGCTCTTCAAGTTGTTGGTAGAACGCTGTGTGTCGGTCTCAAACTCACGAATGCTGTCTACCTCGTCATCGAAAAACTCGATACGAACCGGTGCATCGCTTGAAGGTGGGAATATGTCCAGGATTCCGCCGCGGTGGCTTGCCGTGCCGGGGATATCCACAGTCGGTTCAAGCACGTACCCGGCCTGGGTCCAGCGGCGCAGGAGTTCAGAAATGTCATACCGGTCACCCACGCGTATCGTGTGAGTTGCAGCGTCATATGCGTCGACCGACGGTGTTCGGTATGTCGCAGCGGCCGTGGATGCGATGACAAATGGAGCGCGGCCTTTGCCTTTCCACGTTCGTAACGCTGACAGCACGCGGATTCTCTGATGGGTGGCGCCAAGGTCCGGGACGTACCTTTCGAACGGAATGTTGTCCGTCTCCGGAAACTGGAGGACAGGCGCCGCCTCTCCGCACCATATGGACAATTGGTCAGTTATCCGACGAGCTGAATCTGCGTTCGGCGTGACAACAACAACCGGTGCGCCGTATTCGGCCCAGAGAGCCGCAAGTGCGTATGCTGTACCCGCATCTGGTACAACCACCTCTCGCTTGGTCGAGGTGCTGCGAACCTCTGAGAGAAGTTCTTCAAATTCAACTGTGGACGTTAGTGAGGACAGGAGCCCGGACAGGGTCATTGCATCTAGCCTGGAATATCACCGCGCGACAAAAGGCGACCCACCGAATGTCCGGCAGGCGCCTGTTATTTCAATCCTGCCCGCTGGTTGCCCGGCGGACAGGTTCTAGCTTAGCACTCGTTGATTATTGGAGTATGTTCAAGAGAACGTTACGAGTTCCGGTACATATAATCGCTGGAAGGGTTTCCGAAACTCGCTGATACATAACCCGGCATCTAAGCGCAGGCATGTTCATTCTGTGACAGAAACATCTCACAATGCTGACAGCAACGCCAGCGGACACTGGTTTCAACGTCCGTTGCGCAGAATCGTGGTCAAACTGGGGACAAACCTCATCACCGGCCCGCGTCAGGCTGATGGGCAGCGACGCGGAATTGATGAGGAGTCGTTGGCCGGGATTATCAGCCAGATTGCGGCTCTGCATGCTGATGGCAAGCAGGTCATTGTCGTTTCGTCTGGTGCAGTTGGCGCCGGCCGAGAAGTGTTTAAGCGGATAAACGGCACAGTCACTTCGCAATCACGCCCGGTTTCATTCCGACAGATGCTCGCCGCACTGGGGCAAACGCACCTGATGTCTGCCTACGAGCGTCTTTTCGGAGTACACGGGATTCACGTCGCTCAGGCGTTGATTTCACGGGCTGATCTCACGCAGCGTCAGCGATACCTGAATGTGCGTGACACGCTTGAAGCCCTGCTCGATATTGGCGTTATCCCAATAGTCAACGAGAACGACGTGGTTGCTGTCGAAGAGCTTGTCGGCGTGGTCTACGGCGATAACGACCGACTTTCAGCAATGGTCGCCAATGACCTTGAAGCTGATTTGCTTGTCTTGCTTGGGGAGATGGAAGGGCTGTACGAGGCTGATCCCCATCTGGTGCCAGGCGCGAAATTGATTCCGGAAATACGCAAGATAACCCGCTCGATTCGGGACGCTGCCCGTGGTCCGCATGATGGTCGAGGGTCTGGCGGCATGGCCAGTAAGCTTGAAGCGGCTGAACTTGCGATGAACTCTGGAACACCAATGGTCATTGCATCAGGCAGAACGCCGGATGCAATACTGAAAGTCAGCGCCGGTGAGGAAATAGGCACGCGCTTCCCGACTGCGATTACACAGGTCGAAGCGAAGAAACGTTGGATCATGACCGGTATTACAGATAGCCAGGGCGTGATACGCGTCGACGAGGGTGCCGTCGTCGCCCTCGAGAAGCGAGGCCGTAGCCTGCTGGCGGCAGGAATAACCGCGGTAACCGGGGTCTTCGACCGCGGCGATATCATTAAAATCGAAGATGGCTCCGGGCAGTTGGTTGCATGCGGGCTGACGAACTATTCGTCCCGTGACGTAGAGGCGATCAAAGGTCGGCAATCAGGAGACGTACAGGGACTCCTGGGCCATTACTACGGCATGGAAGTGATCCACCGCAACAACCTTGTGCTCGTTTAGGCGCTGGACAAACAGGGGATAGGCAATGACGGCACTGGCTGTTGATATGAACCAGATGGGAGTGGCCGCAAAGGCTGCCGCCCGGAGACTGGCCGGGAGCGACACGGCAACCCGCAACGGAGCCCTCGAGGCCATTGCACGCGGGCTAGAGGCTGGTGTAGCGGAAATCCTGTCTGCGAACGAACAGGATATTGCCGGTGCTCGCTCGTCAGGCATGGACGAGCACGTCATCGACCGCATGATTCTCAACAAGGACCGTGTGCAGTCCATGGCGGACGCATGCCGCACCATTGCCGCCTTGCCAGACCCAGTGCGTGAAGTGCTTGAAGACCGTACGCTTCCCAATGGCCTGGAACTCCAGCGCGTGCGAGTGCCACTGGGCGTTCTCGGCGTTATTTACGAGAGCCGCCCCAATGTGACCATAGATATCAGCGCACTCTGCCTTAAATCTGGTAACGGTGTGATCCTGCGCGGTGGCAAGGAAGCGTTTAACACCAACGCTGTTCTCGCTCAGATTGCCCGGACAGCCATTGAAAGCGTCGGGCTGCCGGCTAACTGCATCCAGTTTGTTGAATCGACTGACAGGGCCCTTGTCGGTGAAATGCTGAAGATGGATCGCTACATCGACCTGCTGATTCCACGTGGTAGCGCGGAACTGGTCCGGTTTGTCGGTGAAAACGCGACTATGCCTGCTGTCACAGGGGGTGTCGGCGTTTGCCACACGTACATAGATGCTGCTGCTGACCTCGACAAGGCACTGCGGATTGTTCTTAATGCCAAAGTTGAACGTCCCACTGTATGCAATGCCATGGACACTCTACTCGTCCATTCATCTGTCGCTGGAAAGTTCCTTCCGGAACTGGCGAAAGAATTCGGTGTTTCCGGCGTGGAAATGCGTGCGGATAGCAGGGCAATGGCCGCGCTGAAGGGCATCGCCCAGGGCCAGCGCGTGGTACCGGCTCGTTCCGACGACTTCGGTACCGAGTTCCTGGCGCTGATTGCGGCCGTCAAAGTTGTCGACACGATGGACGAAGCGATGGACCACATCGCCGAATACGGTTCTGGCCACTCGGAGGCGATCATCACAGAGGATGAGGCTGCTGCGGAGCAGTTTCTCGCGGAAGTGGATGCCGCGGCAGTGTTTGCCAACACATCGACGTATTTCAACGACGGTGGTCAGTTCGGTCTTGGCGCCGAAGTTGCCATCAGCACCAGCAAGCTGCACGCCCGCGGCCCGATGGGGCTGCGAGAGATCATGACTTACAAGTGGGTCGTGCGTGGTGATGGCCAGGTCCGCGAGTAGCAATTGCCACCCGCGCCCCGGCCGTATCGTTCTGTACCAGCTAGAAAGGCTTGAACACCATGTCGAAGAAGAAGAAGATGAGCAGCGCATTCATGAAGACCTCGACAGCGAGGTGTTTCTTGCCAGTCATCAGTTCCCTCTGCTCTGGAAGGATCTTCCCGGCAGCCATTGCCTGAGGCATCATCTTTCCCGCGGCCTGTCCCCACTTTTTGAGTGTTAGCGGCGGAACGATAAGTGTTGCTGCAAGCCCGATGTAAGCTGCGATCAGCCAACCATCCGTGAGTGAGTAGCCGAGCTGACTTGCGGCTCCGATGCCGATTAGCCCGGCAGCAATTGCTGCTACCGGCGTCATCATCCCGGCAGTCTTGCCCATGAGCATGTAGACGCCGAACTCTTTGATGTCCGTCGTTTTGTGCAGCTTGATAGACGCGTAGTCGAGCACGCCTACCCCCATCAGCAGTAACGCAATGAAAAAAATGTGCAGAAAGACAAGAAATTCGCCCATATTGTCCCCGTGTGCCTCGAATTAGTTGCGAGCAACGAGCGAAAACGTAGCGTATCCACATAAAAATCGAAAGTCGCGAATGGCTCACGAAACATGACAAAAAAAAGCGGCAGGTTCAGACCCGCCGCTGTTTTTATTAGCGCTTTACAAGCGTGATCCTGTTTTACAGGCCTTTGCCAGCGATAAAGTTGGCGAGGTCAGCTGTTCGGGATGAGTAACCCCATTCGTTGTCGTACCAGCCGACGACCTTCACGAATCCATCACCGACTGCTGCCGTAGAGAGAGCGTCGATGGTGCAGGAATTGGGGTTGCCGATGTAGTCGACAGACACCAGCGGTTCGTCTGAGACGCCAAGGATGCCCTTGAGGCCACCTGCGGCTGCTGCCTTGAATGCGTCGTTGATCTCATCAGCAGTTGCATTCTTCTCCAGCTTGCAGGTCAGGTCTGTCACTGACCCGTCAATGACCGGCACGCGATATGCCATGCCATCGATGCGACCCTTGAGTTCCGGGATCACCAGTGTCACGGCCTTCGCCGCACCGGTGGTCGTCGGGATGATGCTGTTTGCAGCGGAACGGGCGCGGCGGAGGTCACTATGGACCTGGTCTAGGATGCGCTGGTCGTTCGTGTAAGCGTGGATCGTGGACATCAAGGCACTTTCGATTCCGAATGAATCGTGGAGCACCTTCGCCATTGGAGCTACGCAGTTCGTGGTGCAGGAGGCGTTTGAGATGACCTTGTGCTTTGCAGGGTCATAGTTGGCCTGGTTGACGCCTAGAACCACGGTGATGTCTTCGTTCTTGGCTGGAGCCGAGATGATGACCTTCTTCGCTCCGCCTTTCAGGTGTCCGGCAGCCTTTTCTGCATCAGTGAAAATACCTGTGGACTCGATCACGATGTCCACGCCGACACTGCCCCATTGCAGGTTGGCAGGGTCCCGTTCAGAGAAGACCTTGACGGTCTTTCCGTTGATTGTTAGATCATTGCCGGTGACTTCCACGGAACCCGGGTATACGCCGTACGTAGAGTCGTACTTGAACAGGTGAGCGTTGGTCTTGGCGTTGCCCAGGTCATTAATTGCCACGACCTCAAGGGTGTCAGGATGCCGCTCCGAGATGGTGCGGAACACCTGTCTGCCGATTCTTCCGAAGCCATTGATACCGACTTTTGTCTTTGCCATGTATTTCGCCCTCTCAGGATCCCCTTAACCAGACCAAATTAACTCGATGCAGATTCACTACGCTATTTAGCCGACCTGTCGAGCACTCGGGTTCCCGCATACCTTGCGTTATCACCGAGTGTTTCTTCGATCCGAAGCAACCGGTTGTACTTGGCAACACGCTCGCTTCGTGCGGGTGCGCCTGTCTTTATCTGGCCAGCCGAAGTGCCAACCGCCAGGTCTGCGATGGTCGTGTCTTCGGTTTCGCCGGATCTGTGGCTGACCACAACACCGAACCCGGAGTCCTGTGCCATCTTGATGGTCGCCAGCGTTTCGGTCACCGTGCCTACCTGATTCAACTTAATCAGAATTGCGTTGCCGGCCGCTTCTTTGATTCCGCGCTCAAGGTAGCGTTCTTGCGTTACAAAGAGGTCATCTCCAACAAGCTGGGTCGTGTTGCCCATTCTTGCAGTGATGGCAGACCATCCATCCCAGTCATCTTCGGCAAGGCCATCCTCAATGGAGTAGATCGGGTAGTCATCCCGTAGCGCTGCATATTCGTCGATCATGCGCTCAGTCGGGAGCCGGTAACCCTCACGTCGCAGGTTGTAGCGGCCTGCTCCCGGACGTTCCGTGGGATTCTTGTAGAACTCGGAAGCCGCCGGATCCAGTGCGATGAATATCTGTTCTCCGGGGATGTACCCTGCGTCCTCAATTGCCTGGGTGACGAAGCTCAGTGCCTGGCGATTGGTCAGGCCATGCGGCGCGTACCCGCCCTCGAATCCGACGTTTGTCGACTGTCCCTGTTCCTCCAGCGTTTCGCCAAGCTTGTGGTAAATCTCGGAGCCTGCACGAAGGGCATCAGAGAACGTTGGCATGCCGACAGGGACGACCATGAACTCCTGGAAGTCTGTCGAACCCGCTGCGTGGGCACCACCGTTGAGGATGTTCAGCATTGGAACCGGCAGTTCGGTTGCTTGCTCGTTTCCACAAAGACGGGCGACGCGCCGGAAGACTTCATCTCCAAGGCCAAATGCCGAAGCGCGAAGCGTGGCGAGTGAAACCGCCAGCAGGGCGTTGGCACCGAACTTGCTCTTGTTCTCAGTCCCATCCAATTCGACCATCAGGTTGTCGATGCCTGCCTGATCCTCGACATCCATGCCAACAACTGCATTTCGCAGTTCGTTGTTGACGTGGTGGACAGCCTTTAGCACGCCTTTTCCGCCGTACCTGGACTTGTTGAAATGCGGGTCATTCTTGTCCAGCTTGCCATCACGAAGTTCAACGGCTTCGCGAGTACCTGTACTGGCTCCAGATGGGACTGATGACAGCCCAACGCCGCCGTTGTCGAGTATCACTCGCGCGTAGACCGTGGGGTTGCCACGAGAGTCGAGGATTTCTTTACCGCGGACATCAACGATTTTCGTCATGGTTATGGTCTATCTAGAACTTTAGGGTGGTGCTTTCGTACAAGAACCGGCAGAGTAGAAACTCTACCGAAGGGAAACCGGCTACTAGGATACTCTCACAACCTGCAACCAACCTTTAACACTGAGTGCAGAGTTTGGCGTGAGGAATCCATGTCAGCCTGTCACGATCGCCGCATTAATGGCACGTTGTTGTTCTGCAGCAAGTGTCGAGATGCCCGTTTTTGCCAGTGCCAGGAGCTTGCTGAGTTGATCGGTTGTGTAGGGGCGTCCTTCGGCTGTTCCCTGTACCTCGATAAATTCCCCGGTAGAGGTCATGACGATGTTCATATCTACCTCGGCCCGTGAGTCCTCATCATAGGCGAGGTCAAGTAGCTCAACTCCATCCACAATGCCCACGCTCACAGCGGCGATGCTCTGCTGCATTGGGTCAGCAGTTACCCGGCCCTGTTCATGCAGCCATGCAATTGCACCTCGCAACGCGACATACGCACCTGTGATGGCGGCGGTTCGAGTACCGCCATCGGCCCTGAGCACATCGCAGTCGATGAGTATCGAGGTTTCTCCGAGAGCCTCCAGGTTTACCGCTGCACGCAATGAACGACCGATAAGCCGTTGTATCTCCTGCGTGCGCCCTCCAAGTCGCGGGCCACGGTCCCTGTTTACGCGCTCAGTGGTCGCCCTTGGCAACATCGAGTATTCCGCTGTCACCCAGCCTCGCCCCTGTCCCTTGAGCCAGCGAGGGACGCCCCGTTCGATCGATGCCGTGCAGATCACGTGAGTATTGCCTGTTTCTATGAGTGCGGATCCTTCAGCGTTAGGCATGAATCCGGGCGTGATCTTCAGAGGCCGGAGTTGGTCATGTGCTCTGCCGTCAGTGCGAGCGAAATCAGTCATGAGCGTAAGTCCTCTATTTGATCTGGTGTTTGGAGTACGGGTTTCATCTGGCTGTGCACCGTGCAGGCATCGGTTGTTATGCAAATCCCGCACCCGGAATGCTGATTGCCGCAGTGTTTGCCAATCATGAGTGAGGCTACTCTGGTATGAATGCGCCAGTTGCGAAAAAAGATTGGGCTGCGGGGAGGTAACGAGTTTAACCCGGAATCGATTCCGAAACCGTTCCCGCTGGTCCGTTACTACTTGCTTGCCAGCATCCTGCTGGTATTTGGCGCGTTCGCCATCATAAATTTCTCCACACAGCGAATCCAGAGCGACACGGTGGTGAACCGGCTGAAACAAGAAGCCGAGGTTCACATCGAACGCGTCGTGTTCGATATCTCACTGGCGGTTACTGCCCACTACAACCGCGGAGAAGACCTCAACGTTGCCTTGATGCCCCACCAGCAGGAATTGGACCGCTCTGTGCTCAACGCCATCAGCGGTCAGCCAATCTCGAGAGTTGACCTGGTTTCTCCAGATGGAACTCTTGTCTACTCAACAGACTACACAGGAACAATGACTCTTTCTTCAGCGGACTTGCAACTGGCTCTGAGCGGCCAGCGAAGTAGCAGGTACGTTCCCGACGTGAACTTACATCTGTTCAACGGTGATCCTGCGGACATCTCTGCAGTAGTCACGACAAGTCCTGTATACGCGGAATGGAGTGCTCCGATCGACGGTCCTGTGGCGGTGCTTGTTGCGTACAGGGACGTTAGTGATGCTGTGGTTGGAGCAACCGCTCCGGTTGGCTTTGAGTGGTTGGCAGTTGTCGCTGTGACCATGGCCGCCCTGTTTGGACTGCTCTTGTGGATCGTTGCCCGTGGCCACAGGTTTACCGCCCGTGCGAGGGAACAACTTTCAAAGATGCTGGACACCGAACGGGAGATACGTACTCAACTGGATGTCCGCAATATCGAACTTGAAGAGGCAAACCAGGCAAAATCCCGATTCCTGTCGATGGTTTCGCATGAACTGAAAACACCACTAACGTCAATCACGACGTTCGCATCCCTTCTCCAAAAACGACTGGCAGACTCGCTTGGTGAACGTGAGACAAAGCATTTTGATGCGCTGGTACGCAACAGTGGGCGCCTTAGAGTGTTGATTGATGATTTGCTGGACGTTTCGGCTGCGTCGTCGGGAGAACTCCGCTTGAGCATGGAGCATGTGATCGTTGACGATGTGGTGACGGAAGCTGTACTTGCTGTGCAGGCGATCACGGATTCTCGGGGACAAGAACTGGCGATTTCAGTGGATGACCCGGATGTTGAATTTACGGCAGACCCTGTTCGATTGCAGCAGGTGATAGTCAACCTGCTCAGCAATGCATCGAAATACTCCACGGAAGGGTCTGTTATCGAGCTGAACGTAACGAAGATTAAAGACACAGTCTGCTTCAAGGTGACAGATCACGGCATGGGAATCTCTGAAGAGGATCAGCAGAGCCTGTTCAGTACCTTTTTCCGAACACAAGAAGCTGTTGCATCCGGGATATCTGGAACTGGACTTGGCCTCGTGATTGTTCGTTCAATCGTCGAAGGGCACGGCGGCAAGGTTCGGCTTGAGAGCGCGGTTGGTACTGGTACAACGGTATATGTTGAGATGCCTATCAGCCTGGATCGAGTCGAAGTCGATGCAGAAAACAGCCAGGAATCCGCAGCTTAGGGTAAAGCAGGAATTTCGCCGCAGGCAGTGAACGTCTTGAAGTCTGCGAACGAAAAGTGAACATACATGGCGTATTCGCCACTGGCAATCTCTTCGACAGTTAGTCCCGGTAATTCAGACACAGATCGTCCGCCAATCACGTTCTCAAGGGGGTAAACAACCGCCCCCATCTGGTCAAATGTTCCCACGTGGATATGAGCGGGCTGTGCAACGGGTTCTGCTGGTGTGAGATCAAGTTCTACGCGCAGTCCGTCTCCCGTTTCTGTCAGTGTTGCCCATCCGGTCTGGTAGTCCCCGATTGGAGCCTCCAGCCAAATATGTCCGGCTGAATCACTGATTTCTGATATCGGCTGATCCACAGGACTGCCAGCCAACAGTGTTGGTGTGGGATCTGTACGGGCCTCAGTTTGGGTACATGCGACCACTGTGATAGCGATTGCTGCTATCCCCAGCAGTGAGTATTTTTTCCAGGACGAAGTGAACATGTGCATGTCGTGACGAATGCCGCGTATATGAACCCAAGGTTTGTAGCCTGATGGTGATATCGTATGTCCGCTTCTCTGGTGCTTGCCGGGGTGGATTCCAGTGATTGTTCCTACGTGCCTGCCGACAGGTTGCATTTTTTGTGACCTTGGCAGGACTGAATTCCCGAAGGACGAATAATGAAAATAGCGGTAATGGGGGCTGGCGCCGTCGGCGGTTACTTTGGCGGGGTGCTCGCTAACAGTGGCGAAGATGTCACGCTCATAGCACGCGGTGCTCACGCGGATGCGATTAACCGGGACGGACTCAAGGTGACGAGCCACTGGGGTAATTTCACCGCCAAGGTCCCGGCCACACCTGACCCGGCGACCGTGGGCCATGTAGACCTTGTTCTGCACTGCGTGAAGCTTTACTCAAACGCAGATGCGTTGCCGCTCATCAAGCCGATAGTAGGCCCCAGCACGACCATCCTCACCGTCCAGAACGGCGTGACAAGCGGTGAGATCATTGCCGGTTACTATGGCTGGGAGCGAGTATTGCAGGGTGCGACGTATATCGAGGCTGCAATGACCGGTCCAGGCGAGATCGAGCAATCTGGATCGACGGCACGTATCGAGTTTGGAGAGCAAGATGGCTCTCAAACCGAACGCACCGGTCGAATCCGCAAGCTCCTGGACCGCCAGGGCATCCAGGTGGGTGTGAGTTCAGACATCGTCTCCACACTCTGGACAAAGCTGGTAGCTGTTGGGGCTTTCGGCACCGTGATGACCGCGGCACGCGCGAGTTTGCCAGAGGTTCTTGCCGGACCTGAAGGTGAGAACACAATTCGCACCGTGATGGAGGAGATTGTTGCCGTCGGTAAGTCCGAAGGCATAACGTTCGCACCTAACGTGGTCGAAGAAAAACTCCATGGTGGAATCGAAGAGGCGGAGGAGTTCAAATCATCACTCCAATACGACCTCGTAAATGGCAAACCGCTCGAACTTGATGACATCCTCGGTGCGGTAGTTCGCAAAGGGCGGGCCAACGCCATCCCCGTACCGGCATCAGCGGCACTGGTCATGACGCTCGAAAATTTCAAGCACGGCAGCTAATACGGCGGCCTTGAACAAACAACGCAGGAGAACAACATTGGCAGACGCATCCGCAACTGTAATTTCTGATGAAACGCTTGCCAAACTGGGTGAGCTTCCAACACAGACACTGATCGACGCTCTCTGGGTGCATGATTGGCCGCAGACAATGATCCACGGAGCACGCTCATTGTTCCCCGGCCAAAAGATGGTTGGGCGGGCGGTGACGCTGCGTTTCGTGTATCACCGGCCGGACATCCTTGCGGACAAACCAAAAGGAGTTGACTCACCTGAATATGTAGCGTTTGAGCTGTGCGGACCCAACGAGGTGCTGGTTGCGTCCGCAGTCGGCCCGTGGGAGTCGATCGGTGGCGACATCAAGTTCCTGCGACTGTCTCAACTCAAAGTCGGTGGGCTTGTGACCGATGGCTCTGTCCGTGACACCAGCGTGCTCAAGGATTACGGGTTCCCTGTGTTCTGCCACTCCAGCACTGCCAAACAGGGCCCCGGAATCATGCAGCCGTGGGGAGTTAACGAAATCATCTCCTGCGGCGGTGTGCCAGTACGGCCCGGTGATGCCATCATCGGTGACGATGATGGTGTTGTCGTTGTACCTGCTGTAATGGCTGAGAAGGTTCTGGAGGTTGCTGCCGAACGCGAAGCGGTAGAGCATGTCGTCAAGACAGAATTGCAGCGCAACCCGGGACCTCCCGGACGTTACTACCCGTTCAACGACAACACGTGGAAGTTGTACGAAGAGTACAAGGCCAGCGGCGAAGCTTAGCGGTTCAGGCGGGCGTGCAGTTCCGTCGGGTGCCATGTGAGCACCGCGTCCGGGCCGGCAAGAGCGGCTTCGTGCGCGTTTGCCACGTCATTCGACACGTCCGGGCCAGACACAAATAGCTTCTTGCCCGCAGCGTGAACTGTCTCAATATCTGCTGATGATGGCACGAACCGACCGTATATCCAGTTGGAGTACGGGTCTTTCACAGCCATTGGTAGCTGGTCTGCTGTCTGTGCGACGTTGGCGCACTGAAATTGGGCGCTGCCTTCGTAGAATCGACGACGAACATCTACCGACTGGGCAATGATGCCAATGCCGACCGTGCGATCCAGCAGGCTGTGCTTCGTCAGCGCCCCGCACACTGTGCCGATTATTCCCGGTGGCAGCGTCTTAACGTCAAGGGCGATGGCGAGGCTGGCGGTGGCTTTGTCCGCTATCAGAGCGAGGACTTCTTCGATAGTTGGCACACGCGCCCCGGCGAACTGCTCACCCTTCCATGAACCGGCATCCAGTGCCTGGATTTCCGCCAGCGTCATCTGGTTAACCCGGCCTGTGCCGTTCGTAGTCCTGTCCACCGTGTCATCGTGAATGACCACTAGATGGCCGTCTGAGGTGGCGGCAAGGTCGAACTCGACTCCCATGCCCATCGCCAACGCCGCCTCGAAAGCGGGAAGCGTGTTCTCCGGGTACGTGTCGTCGAGGCCGCGGTGTGCTATGAGTACGGTGCTGGTCATGGCGCAGGTTCCTGTGACGGCATAAGCTCTGGCCATGCCGCCGGGCTATTTTTCTTCTATGCGGAGTTTCAGTTCGTATTGGCTCTGTGCAACGCCGCCAACTGGCGGAGGGTCAGGCTGCAGTTCGAGCAGTGTAATGGTGAACCGATCAACCGTAAAAGATGGCTGACCCTGCGATGCGATTTCTATAACCGATTCCTGTGACGGGCCATCGTCGACGGATATCGAAAGTTTTACGAACGCTTCACCGGCACGTACACACTGGACGCCGGCGGCGCATCGGGAATCATTGGTGACCTCCAGGAATTGGACGAGGATCCCGTCATCCGATCCCCCGTAACCAATCGCATTTGGAATACTGACGGATCCTTCAACAGGAGAGCTTGAGCGCTCGGTGGCACATGCCACCGCAGCCAGGACCAGCAGGCCTGCCATGGCCAAGAAAATCAGCCGTTTCATTTCACATCTCCGAATTCGCCGCATCCAGCCGTTTCATTGCTTGCTGGAGTGCCTCTTTCACCCTGCCGGGGGCAGTCCCGCCGGGTACATCCCTTGCGGCGACGGCGCTATCCAGGGTGACCTGCATAACATCGTCATCGAATAGACTCGATGCGGACCGGAAATGTTCCATCGTGAGTTCGCCGAACCCAATACCCGTGGCGATGCTCTGTTTGGCGAGGGCAGAAACGGCAATGTAGGCCTGGCGAAACGGGACTCCTTTGCCAACGAGGTAGTCGGCAATGTCCGTCGCCAGGATGTAGCTGCGATCTGCGGCAAGGCGCATGCGGTCGGCGTTAATCGTCATGCCGGAAATCATTCCGGCCGCCGCGGACAGCGCGGGAAGCACCGTGTCAGCAGCATCGAAAAGGCCTTCCTTGTCTTCCTGGAGGTCGCGGTTATACGTCAACGGCAAACCCTTGACTGTTGTCAGAAGGGCCATCAGGTGACCGTAGACGCGTCCAGTTTTGCCGCGAATAAGCTCGGCAAAGTCCGGGTTGCGTTTTTGCGGCATGATGCTTGACCCGGAGGTGTATTCGTCCGAAAGGCGGATGAACCCAAACTCGTCCGATGACCAGATGATGAATTCTTCCGCAAGACGGGACAGGTGAGCCATCGTCACCGAAGCTGCGAACAGGTAGTACAGGATGAAGTCACGGTCTGAAACCGCGTCCATGCTGTTTGCTGAGATAGCGGCAAAGCCAAGTTCCTCGGCCACTGACTCACGGTCGAGCGGGTATGGCGAACCTGCCATCGCACCGCTGCCGAGCGGCATCACGTCTGCCGCACGTTTCGCAGCAAGGAACCGCCCCGCATCGCGGTCGAACATTTCGAAATATGCGAGCAGGTGGTGTGCGAACACGACCGGCTGGCCGCGTTGCAGGTGGGTGTATCCGGGTAGCACCGATTCGGTGTGCCTCTGCGCCTGCTGGAGCAGGGCTTCCTGCACTTGCCGCAGGGCGTTTGCGGCATCCTGTGCCGCCTTCTTCACCCACAGGCGAGTATCAGTAGCAACCTGGTCGTTGCGGGAACGGGCTGTATGCAGGCGTCCGGCGGTTTCACCAATGATCTCGTGCAGGCGAGACTCGATGTTCATGTGTATGTCTTCAAGGTCTGGCTTCCACGCAAACGTGCCGGCAGAAATCTCCTGTTCGATCTGCTGCAAGCCCTCAATGATTTTTGCCGCTTCGTCGGAATCAATGATCCCCTGCTTGCCGAGCATCCGGGCGTGAGCGATGGAACCGGCGATGTCCTCGCTGTACAGGCGGCGGTCGTAATGGAGCGACTGTGTGAAGTCGCTGGCAAGTTTTGCGCCGCGGGCTGCTGCAGCCGGATCTTTGTCTTGTGCCGTCATCAGTTACTCCGCACGCTGCGTTAGCGCGCTGTGGCGGTTGTTGTCTCGTTTGCGTGTGGTTGCAATTATCGTCACATTCCCTCGTCGCCCGCCAGCGCTTCACAACCGTTAAACTGCGCAACCGGGCCGCATTGTGCAATTTAACGTTCCGGCCGTACACACCGACAGTCAATACCGAGAGATGAGCATGAACGGATTTGAATACATCGCCCGCATCCTGAAGCAAGAGGGCGTTGAGGTCATGCCCTGTTTTCCGTCGAACCCGCTGATTGAAGCGGTGGCGAAAGAGGGTATCCGCCCGGTTGCCTTCCGGCATGAGCGCGGTGCCGTGATGGCGGCGGATGGATTCTCACGTGTGAGTGACCGTAAGAAATTTGGTGTGGTCGCCATGCAGTCACAGGCCGGTGCGGAGAACTCGGTCGGTGGCCTGGCACAGGCGAATGCGGACAATATTCCAATGCTTGTGCTGCCTGGTGGCAACACGCTGGATCGATTGCACGTCAAACCGAACTTCTCAGCTGTCAAAACATGGGAAACGGTGGTCAAAGACGCTCAACTGGTGGTCAAGCCAGACCAGATTGGCAGCAACATGCGCCGCGCATTCAGTTCCCTTCGCACTGGTCGCGGCGGGCCAGTGGTCGTTGAGATGTCGATGGACGTGTGCAGCGAGGCTGTGCCTGAAGGAGCAATGAACTACACATCACCAGCCCTATCGAAGTCTCAGCCATCGAAAACTGATGTGCAGGACGCGGTACAGGCGATTCTCAATGCGAAGAACCCGCTCATCTGGGCCGGTGCAGGTGTGATGTTTGCCGACGCAACCGATCAACTCAAAGAACTGGCCGAACTACTGGATGCGCCGGTCTTCACCACCATGCCGGG
>JAURLM010000260.1 GCA_030831265.1 Chloroflexota bacterium | reverse complement strand
TTGCGTTCTTTGGGATGCTGCACATCATCCCACAGCGAGACTTCAACCTGATTGAAGAGGAGATGCGTAAGGCGAGCGTCGCCGCTGCGAAGCGTAAGCCTGAAGTGCAGGAAAAGGACGTGACATCTGCGGCTGCTGCCAGTCGCAGACGCCAGAAGAAGCGCGAACAGACTACTCGCCGACGCAGGCGAGCACGTTCAAAGACCGTGAGTAAGCAGCAGGCGCACTAACGACGAGCTGGTACGTGGCGTTCTACGGGCGAGTTTTCTGTGTTCACCCAGCCGGTTGGTGACTGCGATGACTTCATCGGGTCCTTATCGCCTACTCCGAAGTTGTCCGCATACAGCACCGACAGGTTTTCCAACTCGGCCACTGGCAACTCATCTGTGTCCGGTGCCGCTACGTATTCGTCAAGTTCCTGCTCATTGGTGATCGTGGGAACGCATGAAGCCATGATCGGCGGTGTCAGGCAGAACTTGATAGCGATCTGACCGACCGTTGCAGACTTTCCTGCAATGAGGAAGTCGATCTTGCGTAGCTTCTCTATCGACTGCTTCAACCACTGCATCCGACGGTAGGAACGGTGGTCATCCGCGTCAAACGGCATGGTGTCCAGTTCGGTGTCCTTCGTGTAGGTGCCATCGAGCATCCCTGAGGCGTGTGGGACACGGCAGAACACACCAACGTTGGACTCAGTTGCCGCAGTGATAAAGCGGTCTGCCGGGTCCTGTTCAAGCACTGAGTAAATGATCTGCGCTGGAACCTTGCGATTCCGAAGTGTGTACTCGCCCTCTTCAATCCAGCCAATGTCCGGCCCTACGGCTACACCCCAGTGCCGAATCTTTCCTGCATCTCGCAAGTCGTCCAGAGCGGCTACTGTGTCATCTCTCTGGATCGCTGTCAGACGCGAGTTATGCATCTGGTACAGGTCGATGTAATCGGTCTGAAGGCGTGCCAGGGACTTGTCACACGCGGCTTTGACGAATGCCGGGCTCCAGTCCTGGGGTCGCTCCTGGTGGCGAGCTTCGCGTGGGGCATCAAGGTCATACCCGAACTTTGTTCCGATCACAATTTCTTTGCGACGATTCCCCAGTGCTTTTCCGAGGATCTCCTCGCCGTACCCTTCACCGTAACTGTCTGCTGTATCGAAGAATGTGATCCCTTTTTCAAAGGCCTTCTTAAGCAGGGAGATGCCATCTTCCTCTCGAACCTCGCCCCACCAGTTGGTGCTGACGCTCCACACGCCAAAGCCAACCTCTGAGAGTGAAAGATCTGTTCCGGCAAGGTTCCTGTGCTTCATATTTCTCCTCAAAAACGGGCCTGGATTGGCGCGAAGGCTTGTTAGTTTGCAGTTGATCCGACCGCTGAGATAGCGTCCTTAATGAGCGCTACGTGAGTGTTGAACTTGCGATCTGGCATCGCAGGTGCGGTGACGCCGACCGGGTAGTCTTCAATGAACTCTACCCATGACTTGCAACCACCGTAGTTCGGCATGACCATCAATGCCTGTGGTTGTTGCAGTACGTGGGCGCGGACGATGATGAGATTTAGCGGGTGACGGGGCTTCCAGTTGAACCGCTTTACGGCGAACTGATCAGACCATATGTGAAATTGCTCCAACGCCCGGACTTCTTCTTCGGATGAAACCTCTATGACGTCCTCGATTTCAGCAAAGACTGAAAGAGAAACCACCTCGGAAAAATCCTCAGGCTGTTTCCCGTCCAACAAGCCACGATGTTCAGGCTTTAGCAGTGCTTCGCCCTCGTGAAAGTGTCCGGGATAGAGGAAGAACTGGTCACTTTCGATCTTAAAATGACGGCCATCCTCGCGTATGCCACCCTTACGCAGAAGGATGGTCTGCTCGCCTCTGGCGATAGCATCGACGGTCACGGCCCATTCCTTGAGGCCAATGTTCCACATTCCCGGTATCAAGGTCTTAAGGCTCTAGGTTCTCGGCTGAGAGTTTGTGCTTGCTGTTGTTTGCACACAGTATTCTATGCAACAGATAGAACATGGTTACGGACACAGGCCACAGGGTTTTGATAGATGAAACACATATTTGGCAAACCGAATGTTACCGTCGAAACAGACGAGCCGAATCGCGGGACACCGTACCGCACCTGTTCCATAGCGGTTTACGTTGACGACGTGGACGTAAAGCAGATGGATCGCATCCGCACGGCGCTATCAAAAATAGTATCCAGTCCTGAGGTTACCGTACTGGCATCGGGCAAGCCAACAGCACTGGATAAGCGGCGGTTCCAGCGGTTGCGGATGGTTTACTACGGGCAAGAACTTGAACGGGACAGTGTGGTGAAGGCGGTGCAGTCAGCGTTCTGACGTCACGCCGCTCACGTTTCGATGCGATAAATCTCGTCCTGCCGTTCACCGGTTATTTCTGGCCCATTCGGACCCATGTACACATCCATCTCCAGCCTGACACCGAACTCCGGGAGGTAGATTCCAGGTTCTATCGTCACACCAACACCCTGGATCACGCTTCGAGTGTCGTGTGTCTCCCAATCATCAAGATTCACGCCGTTGGAATGCACTTCGTGTCCGAGGGAGTGACCGAGTCGATGCACGAAGTTTTCCCCGAACCCTGCTTCGGTAATCACTTTCCTTGCGGCCGCGTCCAGTTGCCATCCCTGGACTGCGTTTCCCGCGGCTGTTTCGTGGCTAAGTAGATCGAACGCTGTATCTCGGGCGCTTTTCACCGCAGCGAAGACCTGCTGTTGGCGATCCGTGGGCGAATCGCCAAGTTTTGCCACCCATGTGATGTCCGCCGAGATGGCGGGTTCCGGCGCGTCAGATTTCTGTTTCTGCCGACCCCAGAGATCAATGAGCAGCCAGCCGTTTCTACGGATTACCGCTGAACTCCCCGGCAGGGGCTCGTAATGGGGATCGGACGAATGTTCGTTGAATGCAACTACCGGGCCGTCATCGTACTCAAGGCCGAGCCTGTCGAAGCGACCGCGAATGTGTTCAGCCAGATCGTGTTCGGTAAGTGCCCAGCGGATGTTCTCACCCACAAAGTTGAACGCTTCCTTGACGATGCGCGTCAACCTCTCCACGGCAAACCGGTGCGTCTCCAACTGGGATGGGGACCAGCGCTCAGTCGCGTACTGCATCAGGTCACCTGACGAAACGATGTCGGCACCGAGGCTGCGTACCAATTCGATGGTTCCCGCGTCGATCCTGCCGACGCGCGGCAACTGGTACATCTCGGAGTATTCCATTGCCAGTTTTGGCGCCAGTTTAGGCGTGGGAGAAGCAGCCGCTGAGAGCAGTCGCTTCAGGCCATCGATCATGCTGGAACGGTTGGAATAACTGAGAACTGTGACATCCGAACCCGCGAACCGACCGGCATCCACATCATGAGCCAACAGCATCGCATCGTTGTTGGCCGGAACCATGAGCCATACTGGCCGGGTCACATTTGCGATGTGGCTGCCAAACGCCTGCCAGAAAATGGGATTGGTGTACCGGTAGTCACGAGTCAGCCAGCCGTCGATACCGTTAGAGCACATGAACTCGCGGGCATCAGCATGCGTTGAAGTCAAGAATCTTCCTTGTCACCCAGTTTGGATTTTTCATCTTTGTTGATCCACCTGAAAATCATAAGTTCGTCCCAGAATGTTCGGTACACCCAGATGTCGAAGATAACGATTGGTATGCCCACGACTAGAACGATGAACGAACGGGTCGCCCCGGCTTTGTAGGTGTAGGGCGAGATGTCGAAAATGGCGTTTAGCACGACGAGGTGGATGGCAAGATAAAGCGGTGCAGCCAGCACAATCAAAGATATCCAGAAGATCTTTGACTCCCAGAGCGAACTTCGCAGTTGCCGGACGAGTTTCTCTTGTTCGTCACCCGGAATTGTTGCCATGGCTGATTTCTTCCTGACGAGCGTTGCCCCGGCGCCGTTGCCCGCGTGTTATTGCTGGTCCGCCATTTTAGCGTATAACGTTAGCCCTGATTCGTAAGCCTCAGGCGTATTCATGTCGAGTCGAATAATCTCGTTGTCGAATTCCACTGAATTCATGCTCGCTTCATGTCGCTGGAAAACCTCCCGAATTCCCTGCTTTTCCTCAGTGATGGCAGCCAAGTCGTCTCGAAGTGATGCATCGAAGATGAGCGGATGCCCGCCGTGGCCGTGGTACCGGGGCGAGGTCAGCGGCGCGCCAGAGGCAATGTGTGATTCGATGACGCGCCTGATGACCCATGCAGGCCTGGGCTGATCAACGGCAAGCAGCAATATGCAAGTCGTGGAGTCGGGCAGGGCGGCGACACCCGCACGCACG
>JAURLM010000259.1 GCA_030831265.1 Chloroflexota bacterium | reverse complement strand
TTCAACATCCGGCAGACCTCGTTTAGCCATCCCACGCCCGCATCACCGTGTGAATGGCCGTTCGTGATGCCGACCATATCACTATCGCCATCACCGAAATTATCACTACCGCCATTACACCAAAAACGAGGCTGAGATCAGACATTTGAAACTGAACGACCATTGGCGGAGAAACTGAGCCCTCACTACCTGACGCTGCAAGGAACGGGAAGATGGTATCGCCAAGTCGAGAGCCAAGGAACGCACCTATAAACACGGCTATACCCACGACGAGCACCTGTTCAATAGCGATGAAGTACACGATTTGTGACCGCGAAATCCCGATGGTCCGGAGCAACGCCATTTCGGAGCGTCGGTTCATGAATGATGTACGCGCGTGAACTGCGTATCCAGCTGCACTGACCGCCAGGACAGCCACAAATGAGATCGCCAGCAGTGCCTGCCATCCGGTGGTGACCAGAGGATCCAGGTTCACGCTGGCCAGTTCGGCGTCCCGGTCTATCACGGCACCGCTGGTCAGCGTCAAAGAGTTACCGCCAAGTTTGCCGCCCAGTTTTTCCTTGATATCTGAGGCGACCACCTGCTCTCCGTCTTCGACGAGTACCGTGTCCATCCAAAATTCATCTGGCTGAACATCATTTGCTATGCGGCCAAGGTTCACCCGTGCCTTGAGCAGATCGAGATCGACTACAAGGAACGGGGATACTTCATCATTCAGCGTTGGGAACGATGTGATGATGCGTTCTACTTTGAACCGCACTCGGGTACCTTCAACAGACGTGGTGATGATGTCCCCTACTGCGGCCGAACGCGTAATCGCAAACGATTCGCTGACGATGACCGGCAGTGCAGGTTCGTTTGCTTCAAATGAGAGTCCCCGGTATTCCCCGGGGCCGGCATCTGTCCAGCGGAAATCAGCGATGCCCTGCTGGTAAACACCGTTCTCTTCACGGTAAAAGGACAGGGAATCTGCCAGTGAATCGGCGCTTGGCTCCAGCGTCTTGAACTGTGACAGGTCATTGAAATCCGCGATCACCGTAGGGTTTTCACCGATGTTGTTCCGCACTTGGATATCGTCGATCAATATCGATCCTGCAGAAAGTGGACTGCCGGGGCTGACGATTCCGATCGAATGCAGCGTGACAGGCATCTTTGGGGCGATAGTTCCGACGCGCTGTGTCGGCGGAGGAAAGATGCTTGATCCCAACCTGCACCAGTCAGGCTCAACACCGGGATCCGGCGGCAGGCAGTTGAAACGGTTTCGATCAGTCGCACTCGGTGCAAGGTTTCCGAGCGGCACCGAGTAGTATCGACCGTTGGCATCGCTCAATCGAGCAACTACCAGGACATCGGGCCTACGCACCAGTGATTTCACACGAGCGCTAACAAATCTGGTGTCGTCAAAAAGCGGAATCCCAGGTGGTGTATCGGGACGAATCTCGCCAAGAAGACTGGAGAGTGATTCTCCGAAAAAGTCAGGGCGGGACCATGCGACATCAGCAAAGTTGCCGGTATCGACTCCAAGTACCGTGAATCGCTCCGACTCGATGGCAGTAAGGCTATCTGCCACCCCGGATGTTCGAAGAACCGAAGAAACGGTGCCAATTCCGTCCATTCCGTTCAGCTGCTCCTCTGCAGAAACGCTACGCCCGTTGCCGCGGTAAGTGACGCTTGTCGCACGAAACTCAGCACCCGTGCGGTACAGGACCTGTTCCCGCGCGCTACGTTCCAGTGTTGACGCGAACGTTGCAGCGAACACGCCAAGTGCAGACACCAGCACCAGCAACAGAGAAAGCCTCGCCTGACCAGCGGGGTTGCGTGCCAGCTGCCTGACCCCAAGGAAGATGGCGGACGGAACAAGCAGGGAGCCATAGCGCGTGCCGAGCATCTTCGACACAAGGTCCGCTACCACGGGGAACAACCGCAACATGGCTATTCCAGCCATCACCATGAACAGTGCCGGGATTGCAAGCGTCAGGTTGTTGACACTGCTCCTGCCGAACACGTCCGTGGCGATGAACGAGCCCTGACGGGACAATTGCCACAACATCAATGCGACGAGGCCGAGCAACCCCAGGTCAAGATAATAGCGCTGGATAACGTTAAGCCTTCCGGGTCTGCCACGCCCACGACGCTCACTCAAGACCGTCAGGCCAGTTGCCCGGTACGCAGGGATGAGCAGGGCCATCATCCCGAATACAGCACCGACAGCAGCCACAAGAAGCACGTTACGGGTTAATTGCACAGGAAGCGCGGCACCCTCATTCAAGTCGGCAAATATCGGGAGCGTGCCACTAGTGGACACAACAAACATGGAAAGCAGGGGGCCGATGATGAATGCACCGAGTGCGACTATCGAGGCTTCAATCACGTAGACGCCGAATATCTGAGGTCGAGTAGCGCCCCGACTACGCATGAGTGCAACCTCTGAACGCTGAGTGGCGATCAAGGCGGAAGCTACCATCCCCGCGTAATACAGAGACACCGCCGCCACAAGTGCCAGCACGATGAGCATTGGAATGCGGTTGAAGAACAGGTGGACCTCGAAATCCGCCAGCCGTTTGTCCAGTTCAGTGACAATCCGGAACCCGTCAATGTTTGGCTGCAACGACGCCCTGCCAGACTGTATAGCCCCGCGCACGGTGCCAGTATCTGTCGCATGAATCGTGCCTACGTCCGTATCCATGAGCCACACGTATTCGGCGCTCATGGCCGGGAAGTACGGGCCCAGTGCGTTGAGGAACGTCTGCTCCGGTAGCACAAACCGGGTAAATGACAGAGATTCTGTCCTGTCTATGAATTCCGTGTCGAAAATCGTCCACTGCGGAGCCGCAGGCTCTGATCGCTCATATATCCCGACCAACCTGACTTCAACCCTGTCTCTAGGCGAATCCCAGAACGGCCCGGCGGGGAGCATGTCTCCAACCTTGAGGCCAAATGCCTGCGCAGCTTCGGCATCCAGCAACGCTTCAATCTCCATCACCTCTCCCAGTGGCGTCGGAGCAGCGGTGACCACTGGCATCTGGCCTTCGGTGATCTGGATCGTGTTTTCAATACCGGGAATGGTGATGAAAGAAAGGCGCCTGCAGTCACACGCAATCAGCGCGCCGCTACCTCGCGGGTCTGGTTGACCGTCAGCATCGCGACCCGGAACATCATCCGGCCCCGACGCTATACCGGCGGGGCGGCATGGACATTCGCCTAACGGAACAAGTACGGGAGGTCCATCTACAAGGAACGTCCGAGATTGCCGTGCGAGGTATTTATTGGAGGAATAGCGACTGAGTGGGTCAACGACTGCGTCCTCAATTACCCGCTTGATCGCAACGTCTTCAGCAACCCCGGCGGGCGTTTGCTCAGCCTTGATGATTACGTCAAGGTTCGCCGGCGCTACTGGTGCCAGTGCCCGAGCAAGTGCGACATCACGTAGTGCTTCGAAGTAGACGACAGTGCTGGATACGATCGCAACGGCCATGACAATGCCGAAGGCGACCGCCAGTGCCAGGCGACGGTTTTGCCCAAGCCGACGCAGGCTTATTCGGAGCGATACAAACAGCAAGATCGTTGATCCAACACCGGGGGCAGTTTTGTTCAATGGCCAGCACGCCAACAGCCTCAGCGATACACGTTGTACGCCATGATGCGAGTTAGCGCGGATGTAATACGGATAGTACGGTCAAACTCGTTAATTTGGCCTTGCCACGCACCCGGAATCAGTAACACCGGCTCCATGTGACCGGCATTGGCGGGATAAAGCTGAGCGTATTAGTATGCAGGGAGTTGTGTCCAGCCCCCCCTGCGCACATACAAAACGGGGCCCCCCCGTCCTCCGTCGTTCTTCCATAGTGGCACGGCTCCCGCTACTTTTCCCATGGGATTTCGGGCACACAGGAAAGTTTTGCTCAGGCTGCGTCGGCGCTATCTTGCGCTAGTTCGCCTTCCAGTGCGTCTGGACGTTCACCGCGACGGGAGAACTTAATGTGCACCGTTGTGCCTTTGCCCCATTCGCTCTCAATCCAGATAGCACCACGATGCATCTCGATGATGCCTTTGACGATAACCAAACCCAGACCTGTGCCGGGTGCAGCACGAGTCTCTTCGTTATCTGCACGGAAGAATGACGTGAAGAGTTTCCGTTGATCTTCTGGTTTGATGCCAATTCCCTGGTCGGCGACAGAAACGTACACAGACTCATCATCAGCGCGCATTGAAACGCGAATTTCTTTGGACTCCTGAGAGTATTTCTGTGCGTTACTCATCAGGCAGGTATCGGGACTAAACACCTGGCACTCGCCACGGCTTGAAAGTTTGCAAATGAGGGCAGGGACCGGCAAATCCGGCTCCCTGCCCTCTTCGCGTCACGTCCCATCGGATTCATTCCTCCACTAAACTGCGCCGTGTA
>JAURLM010000258.1 GCA_030831265.1 Chloroflexota bacterium | reverse complement strand
TGGAACAGGCGGGCGGCGGAACGGTTGCGTTCGCTCGCGGGTCAGATGCCGACGTTCAGCCGTACAACTGGCACCGCGGCAACAAGTCTCGCACGCATCTTGACCGCGCCGCACCGGACGTGCAGGCGATTGGCTTGCTGCTCGCAACGCAGGCATCGTCTGCTGCGCGGAATATCGAGTATCGACGGAACGTGTCCTGCGAGACGTCAGCTGATGACGACCGCGGTGTGCGCGTGCTGCGCGTCGGCGATGTTGTCTGCGTCGGTGTGGATCGACCGCAGCCAGCGGTGTTTGCTCGACATCTTCGCAAAGCTCTGCCGCGCTCGCGCGTGATCGTTTCTACAAACGTTGCAGGCATGGACCCATCGCAGGGCGAGGAGCTTGATGTTGACCTGCAACTGGATACGCTTGAGATCGTCCGCGCCGCTGGCGCGAAGTGAGGAACACCGATGGTCACTTTGTTAGCTGGAACTGCGAAGACGGTTATCACCCCGCCAATCGGCTACCGGATGGGGCAGTGGGGATTGCGGCAGGGCAGGTCAACCGGTGTCTATCGTGACCTGTTTGCCCACTCACTGGTTCTTGATGACGGTGCGACGAAACTGGCTATCGTTTCGATGGAAGTTTGCGGTGTGCCAAAAGACACGATGCAGGATATCCAGCGGAAGGTGAGCGGCCTGACCGGGATTCCCGCTGAGTCATTGCTGGTCAACTCCACGCACAACCACACGGCACCGGACATACTGCTTGGCGTCACACCTGCATGGCGAACCTACGCTGCGTATCTAGCTGACCTTGTCGCAGGAAGTGTTTACGAGGCGATGCATGCCATGCGACCCGCTGAGGCAGGCCACGGCAGTGGGAAGCTGGAAGGCTGGACCATCAACCGCCAGTATCGTGATCGTCCTGTCGACAATGAAGTTGGTGTGCTCCGCATCGACGAACCGGATGGCACTCCAATTGCTCGCGTAGTGAACTTTGCCGCACATGGTGTCTGTGATGGCGGACAGTACCTCGACTGGTCAGGTGATTTTTCTGGCGAGTTGAGCGCGACTATCGAAGACATTGATGCTGGTGCTGTCGCAATTCATTTGCAGGGCGCAGCAGGCGATGTTCACCCGTTTGACTGGTGGTTCGGAAACCTTGAGTCGAAGCACCTGCACACGCATGAAGACACGGCGAAGTTTGGCGAGGCGATAGCGCGTGAGGCGTTGCGGGTTTCGGTGTCGATTGAGCCGACAGCAACTGTAGCTTTGAACTCTGCAGCCGTCGAAATGGCACTCCCTCGTCGGCAGGTGCCGTGGAGCGTTGAGGAGGCGGAGAAGCTGCACCGAAAGTTGACGGCAGGCCTGGGCGAATACACTGGCGACGTGTGGCCCGATGGTACGACAACCGCTAACGCGGCTGAACGACATGCCGAGATGTATGGCAATGGCAGGAACGAGCTTAGTCTTGCGACCAACCAGTCACTGCCTCCTGTGCCGCTTATGGTGCAGGCGTTCCGCATTGGCGAACTCGTCATAAGTGCTCACGCAGGCGAGATGTTCAATGAGCTGGGACTCGCCATAAAGGAAGGCGCGGGTGGTGCGCGACCCTGGGTTGCGAGCTACAGTTCGGAATACATCGGCTATGTCTCGACTCGTCGACCGTATGCCGAGTTGACCGGAGTGCCTGTCGCCGATCTTGTCGATATGAAAAGATTCCGCAGGTTCTATGGCACGACTACCAGCCCATTTGCCCCGGATGCGGGGGAAATGCTGGTTGACCGGGCGATAGAGTTACTTGAATCCGTGTAATAAGTGGGTCTGAGCCAACATTGTGCGTCCATAATGTCGCCGCTGACAGCAGATACCATGTTGTCGCCATATGCTCCGTGTAGATAACTGATACTGAGGCTTCATAGATGAAAGTTCTTGTCCTTCCCGAATGGGCTGCTCCGTTCTGTGACTCGCTGCGCCAGAAATACCCGGGCATCGAGCTGGTTCGAGCAGAATCAACCGGTTCAGCGAACATCAACATCCGTGACGCGGAAGTGCTGTTCGGATATCCGACTGCCGACCAATTTGCGTCAGCAACGAAGTTGAAGTGGATTCAGACGCTTGATGCCGGCATGGAAGGCTTGTTTAACAATGTGCCGAAAGTCGTACACAGCAACGTGATCGTCACCAACGCACGCGGCGCTGGCGCACCGATGATTGGTGAGCACGGCCTGGCGATGATGTTTGCGCTGGCTCGCCAGTTTCCCCGGTTCTTCGAAGACAAGAAAGCGCACAGATGGAACCAGGATGGCGCACTTGAAGTGGTTGAATTCCTCGGTGACAAGACCGCAGGCGTCATCGGGTTCGGTAAGTCTGGTCGGGAGATTGCGTGGCGATGCCAGGTAATGGGCATGAAAGTGCTGGCCGTGGACAGCGAACCGGTGGACGGTGACCCGATTGTGGACGATGTCTGGACGCTCGACCGTTTGCCTGACTTGTTGCGTGAGTCTGACTATGTTGTGGTGACCGCTCCTTACTCAAGCAGCAGCATGAAGATGATTGGCGAGAACGAACTGGCGATGATGAAAAAGTCGGCGCGACTCATCGTCACCTCACGCGGGCGGGTTTACGACAACGCAGCGCTGGCTGCTGCGCTCCACAACGGGACGATTGCCGGGGCTGCGGTGGATGCAGTTGAAAAAGAGCCTATGGGTCCGGAGAGCGAACTGTGGGACGCACCAAACCTGATCATCACGCCGCATATTGCGGGTAACGCAGAACAGGAAATGCTAGACCGCCGAACATTCAACATCTTCCAAGAAAACCTCGGCAGATACATCGGTGGAAGGCCACTGATAAACCTCGTTGACAAGGTGAAACAGTATTAATAATGCGGGCAATTCAACTACGGAATGCTTGTTGATTAACATAGTTAAGCAACTGGCCTTGTCATGGTCACATATTTCACCGGCGTAACCGACAGGAGAAGAAAATGCCGCCAAAAATTTCACTGATCGGCGCTGGTAGCGTGGTCTTCGCCCGAAGGTTGCTGCAGGACGTTGCATGTGTTCCCGAATTATCGGACGCAACCGTCTCGCTGATGGATGTTGACGAAGAGCGCCTGGACGTAATCGGTCGTTTCGCGAACAAGTTGATGCGCGACGCTGGTACGAACATCAAGGTCGAGACGACCACGGACCGTCGTGCCTCGCTCGAAGGCTCAAAGTACGTCCTGACCACTATTCGGGTAGGTGATGACTACAGCAAGGACATCGGCATACCGCTCAAGTACGGAGTCGACCAGTCGGTCGGTGACACAGTTGGACCGGGCGGCGTGTTCAAGGGACTTCGCACCGTTCCGGTCCTTGTGGACATCTGCGCTGATATGGAAGACGTTGCCCCGGACGCCTGGCTGCTCAACTACACGAACCCGATGGCGATAGCCTGCTGGGCAATCAATGAGATGACCAGCGTGCCGACTGTCGGTCTTTGCCACAGTGTTCAGCGCACAACGCAGGACCTTGCAGACTACATTGGCGCTCCCCATGATTCGGTGTCGTCGTGGGTCGCCGGTATCAACCACCTTGCATGGTTCCTGCGGTTCGAACGGGACGGACAGGACGCGTACCCTGCGCTCGAAGCGGCGATGAACGATCCGGAGATATTTGCGAAGGACACCGTGCGCTTTGAAGTGATGCGCCAGTTCGGATATTTCGTCACGGAGTCCACCCGGCACATGTCCGAATACACGCCGTACTTCCGGACCAGCGAGGACATCATCAAGGAGTTCCGGCTGGACGAGATTCGGCAGGACCTGCAGCGACGTGTCACGCGAGTGGACACGCACTACGAGCAGCTGCGCGCTGATGCTGTTTCTACCGAGCCGCTCGTAGTGGAGCGATCTGACGAGTACGCGTGCCGGATTATCGAGGCTATGGAGA
>JAURLM010000026.1 GCA_030831265.1 Chloroflexota bacterium | reverse complement strand
CCCGAACATCCCGAATACTTGGACATGCTCGACTGGTACGGCGATACCTTCGATCCCACGGCATTTGACCGCGACGACATCAATCAGCGTCTGAAGCGGATTAAAGTCTGAGGGTCAAGACGGTAGAGAGCGGACGCTTACTGGCGGCCTTCATGTTCAGGGCGTTTTTCGACTCCGGTATAACCAGCGTCGGCACACACTACGTTTTCCTCGCCGTGCAGCAGTTTGTCGACCTGGGTGATGTCCGCGACATTGGCGGCGGTCACCACCACGCTGTGCACCAAGCCCGATTCTTCGTCGGCACCGATGTGCGCTTTAGCGCCGAAGTAATACTGGTTGCCCTTCTTCGTTTGATGCATCTCCGGGTCACGCTTACCGTCCTTGTTCTTGGTCGAACTGGGTGCGTGGATCAGCGTGGCATCGACGATGGTGCCCTGGCGCAGCGACAGACCCCGGTCACCCAGGTAGCCATTGATCACCGCCAGAATCCCAGCCGCCAACTCGTGTTTCTCCAGCAGGCGGCGGAAGTTGAGGGTGGTGGTTTCGTCGGGAATGCGCTCCAGGCTCAGGCCGGCGAACTGGCGCAGGATGGTGGTCTCGTACAACGCTTCCTCCATCGCTGGATCGCTGTAGCCGAACCAGTTCTGCATCAGGTGCACACGCAGCATCGCCAGCAGCGGGTAGGCCGGACGACCACCTTCGCCCTTCGGGTAGTGCGGCTCGATCAAGGCAATCAAGCCCTTCCACGGCACCACCTGGTCCATCTCGATCAGGAACAATTCCTTGCGGGTCTGCTTGCGCTTGCCGGCGTACTCGGCGTCGGCGAAGGTCATCTGCTTCATCGGGAAACTCGGGCAACGGGATCGGCGTATTTCACCAGATTCAGGAAGTCTTCTTCAGGGTTTCCTTAATGCCTTGCTCGATGAACACATTTCTCAAGTCAGGTCGCAGATAACCGCCCGGCAGTCACTCGAACGACAACTCGTTTCACTGCGGGCTAATTGCAACGATGGGCGGGAAGTTGAGGCTTGCGGCATTCTCGCCGGCATTAGCGAGAACGCATGCACTAAATGAATGGTGTTGGGAACTTACTGGCCCGTTAGCCGTTGTTTACACCAACCGGGGCGCTCAAAAACTCGACCGTATGGATATTCCCATCAGGAGACTTAATCTTCATCTCGTACGTTTGAACTTTTCCGTTAGCTCCATAGTTCTGAATCATTCCGGTCGTACCGGTCATTCCTGCGGGTGCTATACTCAGCACTTTACCTTCTTTTAAAAGCATTTTTAGAGTGGGCTTTGTTACTGACGCACTGTCAACGCGCTGCATTGTTAGTTCCCCCCCGCCTTCTGCCACTGCGAGCGAAGAAGCAAAAGCGAAAAAGAACGGTAGAATTACTTTAGCAGGGCGGCTCATTATTACACCTCTTGGTTAGTTGATAATTTATATTATAGGTTTGACCCTTACCAGAAGATGATCTTTGCATTACAAAGGCGTAATTAACCCTCGCTTTTTGCTGATCCGACCCTATTTGAAAACTCATCATTATTGTAGACCACCCTACGCTTCGATTAGGCCTGACCGTGAGCAGGTGACGGTCGCGCTTATAATCATACTTGACCATGCTGGTGGCATTAACGGTCTGGCCCGCCAACTTCTGGTCCATGGCCATGTTCACCTTTTGCGACCCAGTCGGGATGCCGTTCATAGTCTGTGCATCGACGACATGTCGGTCAGCGCAACTCCCCCGTCGGCAACTTGCACGATAGGCGGAAGTTGAGGCTGTGAATTCTCGCCAGACGCATGCATTACATGTATGGCGTTGGGCTCGTGGGAGTGGATACCAAGCCGAGATCCACTTTAGATAGTCGCTCGTCGCGTAGTTTGACAGTACCTTTCGCAGTGACGTTCGTCTCCATGCCGTATCACTTTGAATCAGGCGTGCCGAGGAAAGGTGAGTTCGAATGTGGTCCGACCGTCTTTGCTGGCGACGGCCACGTGGCCTTTGTGGAGGTTCATCACTGAACGGACAATAGCTAGCCCCAATCCTGCCCCACGAGGTTGTATGCCGTTAACGCGGTAAAAGCGGTCGAACAGGTGCGGGAGATGATCCGATTCGATAGTCGCGCCATGATTGGTGACAGCCAGCGAGACGATGTCTATGTCCTTCTCAAGTATCTTAATTTCGACCGTGCTGCCAGTATTCGAATGCCGCAACGCGTTGGATAGCAGGTTGGAAATGGCCCGTTGGACCATAAGCCGATTTCCTAGAACTATGGCATCGCCCGTTACCGTCGTTGCGACTCCGGCTTCTTCGGCGAGGACTTCGAGGTATTCACAGACGCGATTCGCCTCACTTCCCAGGGATAGTTGTTCGAGTTTCAGTGCTGGGCTGGCGTGGCTGGCCTGGGCGAGAAACAGCATGTCTGACACGATTCGATCCATACGTTCCAGTTCTTCAACGGATGATTCGAGTACTTCACGATACTGCTCTTTGCTTCGCTCACGTACCAAAGTCACTTGCGCCTTGCCTATTAGGTTGTTCAGCGGAGTTTTCAATTCATGGGCCACATCGTCCGAGAACTGTGACAGTTGCTGAACTCCGTCATCGAGTCGATGAAGCATTACGTTGAGGCTGTGCGCTAATGCCTGGAGTTCTTGTGGGAGCCGATCGCTGCGGATTCGGGGTGATAGGTCCTGTGTCGATACCTTAGTCGCCAAGACCCGGAACTTGCGCAGCGGTCGCAAACCATTTTGGGCGATTAGCCATCCAGCCAATCCGATCAATATCAGTAGCATCGGCACGATCACTAAGGCCGAGCGCAGGAATGCAGCCACCAGCCGTTGATCGGCACTGCGATCTTGCGAAAGCAAAAGCGTCATTGGAGCCAGTCCCGGGACCTGGATTTGCTTGCGCCCGGTTAGCATCTGCACGCCATCCTTCGTTGTCCAGCCAAGATAGTCGCCGTCCCTGCTCACGAGATCCAGCTGCTGCGGCGCATGGGCGAACCGGCCGATATTGAAAATGGCTGATTGCGCCGTATCGCCGATGACCGTAATCGAAAGGTTGTCATGGCCGAGTACCGTATCGCTCAGTGCGTGTTGCCAGGAACGACCCATACGGGCTTTGGTGTCTTCTAGGAGTCCATGATCGATCTGCGAGAGCTTGGCCGTCACCTCCTCCTGGGCGCGCAGTTCCAGTTGGCGCACAAGTACCCAGTAGCTCAGTGCAATCAGTAGCGCGACCAAAGCGGCGCCGGTCAGTGTGATTTG
>JAURLM010000257.1 GCA_030831265.1 Chloroflexota bacterium | reverse complement strand
TTAAAATGTTAGTCACAGACTATGTTAAGTTTTTCATTCTCTTGGTTGCTGTTTCGGTAATTCCCATAGGTCTGAAAACCGTATGGGATTGGCTTTTTCTTTTATTTATTGCGGGTCTTGCCATATACCACCTTCTAAAAAAAGGAGACATTTTGTAAACAGCTTGGCCCGGTATCACCCTGTGTGCAGTCTGATGACCCCAGGTGTGTCAGCACGTCATTTGCACCGAGATCAATTGTCAGCACGGCTACTTGGTCGGATCCGTTCAGGATGTCCATCGCGTTCTGCAACTGGCCATTCTGAATGGAGATAGTGGATTCGCCAGATATGCCAAGGTTCACCAAACCGAGTGACTGGCTGCGTTGTTTTTCAAGGTAGCTGTGGAAGCGTGATACGTATCCTTCCCTTGGATCGGTAACGCCCACGTTGGCTGCGAGTGAGTCTCCCAACGCAAGGTACAGCGGACTACCTGTTGCGGAACCTGTTCGCCCAACCGGTACAACTTCACCACCGGGCGGGGTGACTGGCTGAATAGCGGACCCTGGAGCGGAAGCAATAAGCGAGTTGAGGGTGTCATTGGACACCGTTGCACCAGCGGACTGCACACCAATGATTTGCAGAACACCCGGGCTCAGGCTGACGGCCTGTATTTGGGTGGCGCCGGACTCGCGCAAGCGCTCGTTGATATCAAGCACTTCATCAATGAACGGCTGTATCTCGTCCTTAACGAAACCGGGCGTCGGCAGAGCGCTCAGGTTCACTGATTTGAGGTCAAGGGCGACCTGCCCACGGTCAAGCACAATGCCAATGACACCTGAAAATCCAACGCCTATTCGACCAGCGAGTTGGCCACTTATCTTTACATCGTATGGACGTATCTCAACTTGCAGGTTCTGAATACGATCATCACTACTGAGCTCTGATTCGAGGAGTGCGGACAGGTCTTCGTCGGTCAGTTCAATGAAGAATGCTGAATTGTCAATGATGGCCGCGTCAATCGCATCCTCCACCCGTTCGGCACGAGCAATCACCTCAGGTGAAGGTGGTTGCGGATCCACACGCATGGCGTCAGAGAGCACAGGGAGATCCACACCACCGATGACAGCGAGGTACAACGCACCTGCACCAACCACAATCACAGCCAATACCACGAAGCTCAGAATCCATTTGAAGGTCAACAACTTGAGCAAGAACATTTCGAGCGCCTCTTATCGCTTGACCCCACAACGTCCGTTTCGTGCAAGGTTCATGTGTGCACCGCAGATACTATTCAAAGTATCCACCAACGGCTAACGTTCAGGCAGGCTTAATGTGTTTCATACCAAACCCGCATGCTTTTTAGTGCTGCATTCAACTCGGCCGGACATAGCGCCCAGTGTTTGGCAAGCGCCGTAGCCGGGTAAATCGACAGACTCGGCGTAGCAACTTTGCTTCTGACGCAACATCTCGGACAGTTTCACGCCATAATCATGAATGTCGAATAGCCCTGCCCTCGGCCCATCTTACGCAGTTTTTTCCAAACGTAATTTCAAGGAGCACGCGCACTGACGGAACAAGAAGAAAACCTCATCGCTGTAGGAAGAGTGAGACGCGCAGTGGGGCTGGATGGTCGTGTCGAAGTCGAACTGTTTTCGGAAGACACCAGTCGTATCGTCCCCGGATACAGCATGTTTGTCGATGGCCGTAGCCTCACAGTTGCATCCTCGGCCCCACGTCCCAAAGGCCTGGTGGCAGTTCGCTTCGAAGGCGTCACTGACAGGGATGCTGCCGATCTGCTGCGAGGGGCTGATATCAGCGTTCCAGAATCCTCCATCCCGCCGGCACCTGAAGGCACGTACTATCACTATCAGTTGATCGGCCTGTCAGTAATGGATATGAACGGGCAGCAGGTCGGCACGCTATCTGGCATCATGGAAACAGGTGCGAACGACGTTTATGTCGTTACGAGCCAAACTGGTGGCGAAATCCTTGTTCCTGCCATCCGAGATGTCATCAAGGAAATTGACATCACCAATAAAATTGTGAAAGTTGACTTGCCCGTCGAAAAGACATCGCAGGTAGATAAGTAATGGGCGCGAGCCACGGGTCAGCATCCGTTGACCTGGTTTGTTGAGGTAAAGATATGTCAGGTCACTCTAAGTGGAGCACCATCAAGCACAAGAAGGGCGTCACTGACGCACGGCGTGGTCAGCTCTTTACCAGGCTTTCTAGAGAAATCATGGTTGCGGCGCGTTCGGGTGATCCCAACCCGGACATGAACTTCAGGTTGCGCCTTGCAGTCGATAATGCTCGTTCGAACAATATGCCCAAGGACAATATCCAGAGGGCGATTGAAAAAGGTGCAGGAACCGGCGCTGCTGGTGACTCTCTTGAGGAAATCACCTACGAGGGTTACGGACCCGGCGGAGCTGGCATCATCATCCAGACTCTCACGGACAACAAGAACCGAGCGGCAACTGAAGTTCGAACGAAGCTGACTCGTAACGGAGGAAATCTCGCTCAGGCTGGTGCAGTCGCATGGAATTTTGAAGCCAAAGGTCTTATCACCGTAAAGGTGGATGGCCGTGACCCTGAAGAAGTTGCTCTGGAGATCGTGGATACAGGCGCGGAAGATGTCGAGATTGATGACTCCCAGATAAACATCACTTCCCCCTTCGATGGGTTTCCCCAAGTTCAACAGGCGGTCTCCGAAATCGAGGGCGTGACCGTAGAGTCGGCCGAGATCGCTATGGTTCCTACAAGCACCGTTGAACTTGATGACGATACCTCTCGACAGGCGATGCGGCTTATTGACGCGCTGGAAGAACTTGATGACGTGCAGAAGGTGTTTTCAAACGCCGAATTCTCCGAAGAGGCCGTTGCCGCATACGCGGAGTCGTGAACTTTCCACGCTAGAACATTATTTTTTCACTGGTTCAATCCTGCATTTGAAGGCGGCAGAAATTCGCCTGTGCACTCCGTTGTTTTTCAATGCTGGAGCCGTCGACTACCCACAATCTCTGTGTAGAATCGGTTCTTGCGCTCAAAACAGACAAAGCAGCAGGCCGGATTCACTGGCCGTGAACTAACCAGTCAACAACTCGCAGGGAGCCTATGTGCAGGACAACAGCCGCGCCGCTGATGGCGATGGCAGGGATGGCAGGAACAGCGGTGGGTGTGGCGGTAGCGGTGATACGCGAAAAAGCAGATCGCCGTGCTATTGAGCGCGAAGCAAAAAAAGCAGCCAAACAGGCTCGCGAAGACGCAAATAATTCAACCAGTGAAAGTGGACGAGACGATCCACAGAATGCTGATGACGATAATCCGAAGCAATAGTCAAAACTATCGCTTTCCTTGACCGATCGCCCGGTTCAACAGGCAAACAACCTCCAGTGAAAAGCCAATCACTATTGCTTTGCCTGCCACCTGCGGATAGGCTCCCCTTGTTTTCCGGTTAAAGATATTCTCCGGCAACTACAGGGAGTTCAATTCCATGCCACAGATGTCCGGCGGCCAGGCCGTAGTCAGTTCTCTTGTTCGAGAAGGTGTCGATGTCATCTTTGGCCTTCCCGGCGTTCAGATGTACGGCATTATTGACGCCCTCCGCGACGAACCGTCCATTCGGATGATCACGGCGCGCCATGAAGGCACAACTACTTACATGGCGGACGGCTACGCACGCGCAACAGGCAAGCCTGGCGTGGCGCTTGTCGTTCCCGGTCCCGGCATATACAACGCAGCTGCCGGGCTCTCCACAGCATACTCACGATCGTCACCGGTGCTTATGCTCGCCGGTCAAATCCCACGCTCAACGATTGGTAAAGACCTCGGCGGGCTGCACGAGGTCAATGACCAGATCGACACCATCAAGCCAGTGACAAAGTGGCAGAAACGCGTAATGCGGCCACATGAGGTTCCGGGTGGACTGCACGAAGCTTTCCGCCAGATGAAGAGTGGTCGACCACGACCTGTCGAATTTGAACTGCCACCAGAGGCGATGGTCGAACGAGAAGATGTCGATCTACTGGAACCGGCACCACAGGAACGAGCCACGCCACCGTCAGATCGATTGACAGAAGCGGCAAGATTGATTGCCGGCGCAAAGAGTCCCGTCATATACGCCGGTGGCGGAGTGGCGAGGTCAGACGCAGAGGCCGAACTAGTCGCGTTTGCTGAGGCGACGAACATCCCTGTGATTACTTCCGCTGGCGGGAAAAGCACCATTAGCGACCGTCACCCACTCAGCCTCGGCTCCTCACTGGGACCCAAAGGGCTTGTCAAGGAGATGATGGAGCAGGCGGACGTAGTGGTCGTCATCGGCTCACGTTTCTCACTGCGTAACCCTGCTGGTGAAACAGCGAAGCTCGTGCACATTGATGCTGATCCATCAGTAATCGGTCAGATTTACTCCAACACGCTTGGACTGACCGGTGACATCAAGGCGACTCTAGTCTCATTGATTGACGAATGCGCAAAGGCTGGTTCAGGCAGCCGACCTTCACCAGCTGAAAGGGTAGCCAGCATAAAGGCAACGCTTGAAGCGTCTGATGACGAACGCGATGAACCACAGGATTCAATCCTGAAGTCACTGCGCCGGGGCGTTCCAGAGGAAGCCGTGATGGTCTTCGGCATGACGCAGATCGGCTATTACTCCCGCCAGCACTGGCCGGTCTACCACGAGAAGACCTACCTGGACTCCGGTTACTCAGGCAATCTCGGATTCGCCTACCCGACCGCGCTTGGCGCAAAAGTGGGGCGACCTGACGTGCCAGTTGTTTCGGTGTCAGGGGACGGCGGCTTCATGTACTACTCTGGCGAACTTGCGACTGCGGTGAAATACGGTATCAACGTCGTTGCAGTAGTCTTCAATGACAACGCCTTCGGGAACGTGGCGCGTGATCTTGACCAGGATTTCGGTGGCCAGTACGAAGTTGCTCTTCACAACCCGGATTTCATGAAGCTTGCAGATGCCTATGGAGTTGTCGGGATGCGAACAGAAAAGCCAACCGATGTTGGTGACCTGGTCGCTGATGCCGTAAAACTCAACAAGCCGGTACTGATCGAGGTTCCTGTTCAACGTATGCCACGTCCCAAACTCTGGGCGGCACGTGCTCCGTGGACGAAACCGCAGTCGGGGTTGATCGACTAACTGCTAATACAACACAGGACACAATAAACAGCGGGCTGCTCGTGAAACCGAGCAGCCCGCTATTGTTTTGAGTGAGCGCTTTTCTAGTCAGCAGCCGATGGTGTGGGGCTTGGAGGGTTATGTGATCCGTCCCCACCTTCAACTCGTACGTCCGGCAACCAGTGCAGAAACGACGGTAACCACCAGTTGTTGTTTCCGAGCAATTTCATCGTGGAAGGGACAAGAATCGAGCGGATTATCGTAGCGTCCACAAGAATTGCCACAGCAAGACCGAATCCGAACTGCTGGAACATCACGAGGTCACCCAGAGTGAAGCCCCAGAACACTGCAACCATGATCAACGCAGCACCTGTGATGATGGCTGCGGTCGACCGAAGGCCAAAGGCGACTGCTTCCGTATTGTCGCCGGTCTGGTCAAACCGTTCCCGGATTCGGCTAAGCAGGAATACCTCGTAGTCCATCGAAAGACCAAACAGGATTGCGAACAGGAACAGAGGTATCCACGCTTCGATTACGGGAACCTGCTGGAAGCCAAGTAGTTCATTCCCAACACCCTCCTGGAACACAAGCACCAGCAAACCGTAAGCAGCACCAACGGAGAACAGGTTAAGAATGATTGCCTTGATCGGTACGATCAGGGACCGGAACACAACAGTCAGCAAGACGAAGCTGAGTGCAAGGACCACGACAAGCACGATCCATGTCCACGTATTCACAAGGTCGAAGAAATCGACCTCGAACGCGCGTTGACCTCCGATGTAAACGTCACCGGGGATGTTCGCCGCGGGTATCTTCGTCTCACGCACGTCCTTGATGAACCGGGTTATCTCGTCAGGGTTGTCTACCGGATTCAGGTTCAGGACGATATTAGCGACCGTATTGTCCGCACTGACCTCAAGTGGCGTGGCCTCGCGGAAAATTGGATCTGATTCCAGCGACGCCACAAGTCTGTCTACAGCCATGGCCATATCGGGAGAATTGGCATCACCCGCAATAACCACATCTATCGGCGCCAGTTCATCCAGGCCGCCAGTGAACTCATCCTGAAGGATAGTGAAGGTTCGTTTGGCGGAGGTGCTATCCGGAAATGTTTCCGGGCCATTGAATCCAAATTCAATCTGGAAATATGGCAACGTCAGCAGTATCAGAGCGGCTGACGTTGTGACCATGAAAATGATGGGGCGACGTAGAACTACTCTTGTCAACCCGTTCCAGAATCCATGAGTCGTGTCGTCGTAATCATGCTTCTCAATAGCGATGCTCGGGATTGGACGCTGACCACCAGAAATTCTTCCCAACGTGTTCCCGTACAGCCAGTTCACGCCTGAAATTACCCAGTTGATGACCTTTTCGACTCGCAATGCCTCAATCCTGTCACCGAGCACACTCAGCAACGCGGGAAGGAAGATCAGCACAAGGAGCACCGTATAAACGACGACGATGATCGCTCCAAGTGCCATCGAAAAGAAGATGGTTGTAGGGACAATAAGCATCCCAAGCAATGCGAATACGACGGTGAAACCTGAGAACAACACCGCCCTGGAGGCAGTTGAACTTGAACGAGCGATGGCTTCTATCTTTTCAAGCCCACGCGCTCTTTCTTCCCTGTACCTGGCCACGATGAATAACGTGTAGTCGATACCCACCGCCAGGCCAATCATGGTCATGAAGTTCGTGACGAAGAACGGGAAGTTCTTGTAGAACTGGCCCAAAACGGAAACAGTTGCAAACGCAAGACCGATGCCCAGGATTGCGACCAGGATTGGTATCCAGACCGACCCAAAAGTTCTCAATACGAACAGCAGGATGATCAGCGCTACAACGATTCCGATGGACTCACCAAGAATAAGATCGTTTTCGCTGATCTCGCGAAAATCCGCCCCCACGGCACCGTTGCCGAATACGCTGACCTCAAACCCACCAGTTGATTGCTCTTCGGCAAGTTCAAGGAGGGGTGCGACTGTATCACCAGCGTTCACGAATTCACCAGCAAGTTCAACCGGAATACGAACTGTGCGCTGACTGGAGCCAATAAGTCCGGCTTCCGGCGGCAGCAAATTGGGGTTTAGTACAGCGGCAGGGTTGTTTACCGTGTCTGTACCCAGACCCTGGATTCCTGCATGGACTTCATTGATTCGAGCCGAGAATTCTGGCGATGAGTAGATCAGTGTTGGGTGCTGGATTACCACCACTTCGTAGTTGCGTAATTCCCCGCGCAAACCACTCTTTTCAAGCAGGTTCTGGGCGGTTTCGCTCTCCTGTTCGATCGTAAATTCGCCGTTTCCCTCAGTCGTGGCACTGCCAAGAAGCATCCCTGTCAGTGCTATGCCGGTAATGACAAGCACGAACCAGACACCCAGCGTGAGCCAGGGCCTGCGCGCAGCAGAACGAGCGAGACTTTCAGTCGATAGGGTCACAACAACCTCCGAGAACGGAAACTTCACAGAAACCAGTGAACGAATTCACGAACTTCAATCTTAGCTAATTGAAAGAGAACACTCACCTTTAAATGTCCACCAATCGCCGTCCCACAGGTGGACCACACATTGATCCGTAGTGTTGCCATACCGGACACAGGGAAACTGACCCGGCAAAATCACCTTGCAGACCCGCTTCTCCGCCTCAACAACATCATGCTACGTATACTCGCGCACTGACATGTAACCGGTTGAACTCAATTAGTGTCACAAATGGGATTCCCCTCAATGGGACAAACGGGAAACGACAACTTAGATGTAGCTGCGCTGGTTTTGGATGCACACGGTGCAGATGGGAAAATCTGCATCGCTGTTACAGGCGGCGGAACACGGGCACTTGCATGGCTGTTCGGACAGGCAGGAGCTTCACGGACTGTCCTGGAGGCGGTCGTACCGTACGCAGGGGAAGCGCTCGATGAATTCACCGGTGTGAAATCAGAACAACACGTTTC